>NZ_JAUBSD010000020.1:0-79600 GCF_036704575.1 Microcoleus sp. K5-D4 | reverse complement strand
CTTTTCTTGTTTTATTGACCCTACATTAGATTCTTCTGAGTCCTTGTGTCAAGCCTAATTGAGATGCTCTTACCCTGCTTTATATTGGAGACCGTTCAAAAAAATCTGCTCCAAATGCTCTGGCAATCTTTGAGGATGTTTTAAAAGGGTCGTTTGACTTCATAGTTGGCACAAAGAAGCATCTAAGTATGAGCTGAAACCTTGATTTATTGTCTCAGTTAAGCCCAATCAGAAGGGCTAAATTATACCTGACCGGACTTTTAAAACATCTTCTTCACCTCTTGTCTATAGACAATGTGCTGTTTGCTATACTGATTTTTGGGATTGTTATTCAGAAGTGCTACCTTTTAAAAGACATTTACCTGTAGGTAAAGAATTGGGAAAAACCAGTTATATTGAAAGACTTAATAATACTTTACAGCAGCGAATTTCTCGTTTGGTTCGTAAAACCTTGTCTTTCTCAAAAAAACTGCTTGCACCATATGGGGGAAATTTTTAACTTTGTACATCACTATAATTAGTGCCTAAGAAAACGATATCATTACTGTGCATGACTACCGATTTTTCAATCCCACATTTTAGCTGTTGGCAACCAATCCACTTTTTTTCAATTTTTACTACTTGAGTTCAAGTCCTGAGTATTTCTTGTAATTTAATAAAATTCGAGCTAATTTGCTGTTTTTTCTGCAATTTCTATAATTTTTATTATACTTTCGGGGTCTTTTTTTCTATTATTTTGGCGGGAATTCCGACTGCGGTTGTACCTGGTGGCACGTCACAAATCACCACAGCATTAGCACCAATCAAAGCATGATCGCCGATCGTTACGGAGCGAATAATTTTTGCTCCTGCACCGATATCGACGTGACCGCCGATCTTGACATCCGCAACAATTGTCACCTGTTGAAGAATCAGACAGTTAGGGCCAATGGAAGCATTGGGATGAATGACAATGCCATTAGGATGAGGCAGCACCAGTCCTCCTTGTATTTGGCAGTTTAAAGGGATGTCTGTTGCAGTTACCACGCTCCAAAATCGATGCTGGATAACGTTCCAACGGCATAAAATATATCCCGCAATTCCACCCTGCTTCTGCCACTTTTGATAGTTGCGGATAGATTTGAGCAGTTGGCAACTGGGTTCCCACCACTTGCTAGATTTTTCGCGGCTCCAGTCTGCTTCTGTAGCAGAAATGATTGGCTTAGTGATTGACTCAACCATTGTTTGTGCAGTGTTTTAATGATATAGACAATTGTGCCTATTATAGCAATCCTAAATCATTTGTGAATTCTTACTCCCTCTCCTTGGTAAGGGGGGGGTTGGGGTGGAGTAAAAAATTTACGACTCCTGCAAGGATTGCTATAGTGCAATTTACCTTAAGAAGAATCTCTAACTTGGGTAGGGAGATTGCTGGAATTGGGCCACAGTTGGAGTGGATGTGTTGCCGTAGAAGTGGGACACTCGTAACTTTACGAGCTCGGGTTCAATTTCGGGGTCGAAACTGCCCTCGCGGCTGTTAATCAAATCGACCCATGGCAGGCTTTGAGTTTCGGCTTGCAATTTTTTCACTAAGTCTTCGAGGCGGCCTATCGGTCTGGCGGGGACGCCGGCGACTATATCGCCCTCGGCGACATCTTTGGTGACGACGGCACCGGCGGCGACGATCGCATTTGAGCCGATAGTGACGTTGCGAAGGACGATCGCATTTAAGCCGATAAATACGTTGTCCCGGATGTCTATCTTGCCTACGGCATCTACTTTAACGTTGTAAGCCTGGTCCAGCATGGCGATCGAGCCATCGTGGCCCAGGAGGGTACCATATGAGAAGTGAACATTGTTGCCGATGCAGACGTAGGCGGGCTCTCCAAAGACGGTATTGGGCCAGATGCTGCAATTTTCGCCGATCGCGTACAAGTTGCCGTGGGGGCGGAGAAATTCTGTGTATTCTTTGGCACAGAGGTTACATAATTGGACGTAAAGGGCACGGAACTTGCCATAACGCATGGCAAGATGGCGGATAATTTTTTGCAATGTTGATCTAAGCATTTTCCTGGTTTTTCCTAGATTGAAGAATCTTGGCAGGAATACCAACAGCAGTTTGACCGGCTGGAATGTCTGATAAAACTACAGCATTGGCACCGATATTTACGTCGTCTCCCAAGTTTACTTTTCCAAGGATTTTTGCACCAGCGCCGACGTTAACCCGATCGCCCAATTGAGGGGATTCGAGCGGTTTGTCCAAATAGCGGTTTCCCAACGTTACACCTTGCCGGATAATGCAGTCGTCACCGATCGTACAATATCCGTGAATAATAATAGCGTTTTGATGTTCAATCACCACGCGACGACCGAGCTTCACAGTGTAAGGCAAGTCTATCCCGTAACTATTGCGGACTTTTCGGTAGAGTGCTCGATAAATAATGCTCAAAGGAGCTCGCAGTAATTTCGGTTCTACCTGCATTCTCCAGACGCCAAAACGCTGCACTGCTACGGCGCGAAATCCCGGTTTTGTCCAATCTCGACCATGAGCAATCCAGTCTTCTTTAATTTGCTGCCACAGTCCCAGGCCGGGGTCTTCTACTTGATTTTCACTGGTGATTAAGTTTTGCTCAGTTACCATAAGCTCTAATTCACACTATTTATTGTTTACTCTCTTGCTAGATCCCGACGATATTAATGGGTCTATCAGGTTTTTGAGGAAGGAGCAATCCGGTTTTATCGACCGAGACTACTAATTTCTCGGCTGCATCATAAAATATTTTGCTTGCCTAGGTTAACCTCGTTTAGTTGGCTTTGACCGATTTACCAACTTCCTTTAAAAATTTTTGGATTTTTCAATCTTACCCCCCTTAAAAAATACACTATTGAATACAAAATCCCTCAGTAATTGTGGTGGATCGCCATCGGGTTTGCCTTGAAGTACGCGGCGCACCCTCCAGGCTGCAAAACCCGAAGCCCAGGATATATCAGTTAATGCTGTGTAAACCAAGCCGTAGTTTTTGACAAAGTACCTACGCCGGGAATCAAACCAATAGGTAGGCAGCCGCTTGGCGGGCTTTTTGGTGTCAGTGACGCCTGAGCTTTGGCCGACTAAGTGTACAACGCGACTTTCGGGTACGTACCAGCAACTCCAGCCAGCTTTGTTCGCTTGCAGACAAAAGTCCATTTCTTCGCAGTACATGAAATAAGCTTCATCCATCAAGCCAATTTTTTCAAATACTTCGCGACGGACGATCATGCTGGCTCCAGCTACCCAATCAGTTTGACAGGTTTCTTGGGAAATGGGAGGCGCTGCGGCCCAGTTGGCTAATAACTTGGATATAAAGCCTGTCCGCCAACCAAAATCGAGTTCCGTCAAGATGTTGTGAAACCGAAAAGCTGACTCCTGGGGCGTGCCGTCGGGGTCTTCCAAGCGGCTGCCTGCGATGCCGGCTTCGGGATGAGTGTCCATGAAATCGACGAGGGCTTTTAAGGCACCGGGGCGAACTATGGTGTCTGGGTTGAGCAGCAGGAAGTAAGGGGGGGGATTGGTGGATTGGAGGGCGGGACGGATCAGGGCGTTGTTGCCGAAGGCAAATCCGCCGTTGCGGTCTAGGGGAACGAAGGATGCCCATTCATTCCAGCCTTCTGAGGCGATCGCACTACTAATTTCTTCGACGGAGCGATCGCCTGAAGCATTGTCGCCAACTACAACTCGCATACCAGGCAGCGATTGAACTTCGCTAACTAGAGAGCGCAAGCAGTCAATTGTCAAACTAGAGGTTCGGTAGTTAACAATGACAACCAGCAGTGGATAGGGGTGATTGGACTCGCTGGCCTTCGACATAAGTACCGTTGTTTGTTTAACAACTTTTTAGCTCAAGTTGTACCCATCTGGCAAGCTGGAGCGATCGCTAATAGTATTTTTATTTGTTTCGGTGAGGGAGACTGTTTTTTCGGCCGTATTTCCGAAGTATCGCCGCTCTGCATCAAAGTCGATACTGCCTGTAGGCTTGACTGGCGGCTCGGTGCAGCAGTGAATGCCGGTAAACTAACCCCTTAGCGTCATCGGAATAGCCCCCGCCAATCACGCAGGCAACGGGATAGCCGCCAGCCAAACAGGCGGTCAAAACTTGCATTTCCCGGCGAAATAACCCCGTATCAGTTAAAGCTAATTTTCCCAGTTTGTCAGCGTGATGAGGGTCTACTCCAGCATCGTACAAAACTAAATCTGGCTTGACATTTGACAGCAAATCTGGTAAAAATTTATCCAATGTTTGTAAATATTCGTCGTCCTCCATACCCACTGGCAAAGGTACATCTAAATCGCCCTTTTGTTTAGTGCCGGGAAAATTGACTTCGCAGTGCATCGAGAAAGTAAAAACGCTACTGTCATCTTGGAATATTACAGCGGTTCCGTCTCCTTGGTGGACATCTAAATCGACAATTAAAACTTTGCGAACTAAACCATTTTTTTGCAATACGCGAGAGGCGATCGCCAAATCATTAAAAATACAAAAACCAGACCCAAATGCCGGAAAGGCGTGATGAGTTCCGCCCGCAGTATTGCAAGCCAAACCGTAGTCTAAAGCTAGCTTGGCAGTTAGTACAGTTCCTGCAACCGCAGTGCAAGTGCGATTAGCCAGAGCCCGACTCCAAGGCAGACCAATTCGCCGCTGAGCTTTGTTATCGAGCGTCCCGTTGCAGTAAGCTTGAACATAGGAGTGGTCATGGACTAATTCAATCCATTCTTGAGGGGGAAGTTCGGGAGCGTGAAATTGCGATTCATCTGCTACCCCGTCCGCGAGCAGCATCTGGTAAAGCATCCGAAACTTGGCCATCGGGAAGCGGTGCTCCGGTGGCAGAGGTGCAACGTAATCTTCGTGGTAAATAATTGGTAAGTCCATTAAAATTATTGTATAACGAATGAATCTCCAATTGAAAGCCTGCAATCTCAAATCTAAATTCGCTGGAGAACCTGTATATGCAACAACTAAAAACAGTCTGGCAGTCCGGCAGCACCGACCCCGAAAATGCTGACAATCTCGATAATATTAGTCAATGGTGGACAAACCTCAACGGCAAAGAAATTAGCTGGGTACAGCGACTGATTCCGCAAATCGGCGGTTTGAGCGAAATTCACTGGCACCCCCAGCGTTTTGACGAAACATTTGTGATAGTCAATCCTGAAATTCGGGAGGAAACTCTCTATTGGTACAAACCCGATTCTCCTGTCCAACGTAACAACACTGTTGACAAATTAGAACTTGACAACTTGCAACAGCAATTGTACATCTATCCTCAGTTGGAAGCGGAACTGGTAATTCGCGTAGGAATTCCAGAAGTTAAATATCAAACACTTGAATTAAACAATCCCGAAATCGCCTTGGGCGAAGATAATCTGCTGCTGCTGTGGGAATCTGACCAAGAACTAGAAATTAAAATTTACTTGAGCAGTGAAAATATTGCTAAACTTAAGGAATTGTTGGCATAGAAAAGACCAAGAAAATAGTTTATATGGTAGGCTTTGGGTTCTGGTTGATTGCTATATACTCTGAGTCACCTATAAATATCTTAAGACTGAGGGGCGAGTGGGTCAAAACCGAGGTTTTTCACAGCCATACTTTGTTGCAGCGAAAAGAGTAAAAAAAAACGGTTTCTTCCCGTCGCGGTATGTCCAGGTGTTTATCTCTGCTAAAACCCTTTGAATGTGGCAGCAGAATGTCCAGAAACTTGCCTTATCCTCCTGGGACTTTTAATGCTAAAGTCAAGCAAAAAACTGTCCTGGGCGCATCAACCGGGTTGAACGAAAATACTTTGTCATAGCCCTTGAAGAAAGTTAAAAAAACCGCTTGCTTTGGTCTGGAGTGCCCAAGGGATGATTGTTTTTCGGCAGACTTAGTTTCTCCAGTAAATAAGGCGATTTGTTTTGACAATAAAATGTGGTTAAGTACGGTTAATTTGAGTTAAAACTTAAGACAAGCAACCAATAAGTTTAAAAAATAGAAGGTGCGTTAGTTGATGGCTAATATCTAAAGTTAATGTTCTATTGGCTGAGTTTGAAACAATTTAATAAATAATGATGATCGGAAGGAATCGCTAAATTTATTAAATCATAAATCTGCTTCTAGCACTAAAAAATTCACAATGAACCGACAAAAAATGATATTTGACAAAGAAAATATTCACATTTTAATTATTGATGATCAGCCCCACAACCTGCGGTTTATATCAAACATATTAACCAAGGAAGGGTATAAAGTTCAGCGGGCTATTTCTGGAGAAATGGCGGTTAATGCTAATTTAACCGTTCTCCCCGACTTAATTTTGCTAGATATTGCCATGCCCAAAATGAACGGATATGAAGTCTGTGCCAGACTGAAATCCAACGAGAAAACGAGGGAAATTCCGGTTATTTTTTTGAGTGTTTTTGAGGAAACTTTTCACAAAGTCAAAGCTTTTGAAGTCGGCGGTGTTGACTACATTACTAAGCCTTTTCAAGTGGAAGAAATTTTAGTGCGGATTGAAAGTCAATTGACTATACAACAGCTATCAAAACAATTAAAACAGCAGAATGCCCAACTGCAACAAGAGGTAGAATTTCGCAAGCGAACAGAACAATCACTCCGGGAAAGCAAAGCGCGGTTGCAGAAATTGGCGGTCAATATACCGGGAGTTCTTTATCAATTTATCAAGAATCCCGATGGAAGTTTTAAGTTTGAATATATTAGTTATGCTTGTCGGGAGATTTACGAATTAGAAAGTGAGGAAATATTAAAAAATCCCGACTTTTGCTTTGAGCAAAATCATCCAGATGACCACGAATATCTGGTAAAACAAATTGCTACTAGCGCCCAAACTTTAGAACCTTTTGCCTGTGAATGGCGGATTGTTACACCGTCGGGTAAGCTCAAATGGCTGCAATCTAATTCTCGGCCCGAAATGCGCGATAATGGCGATATTGTTTGGTATGGCGTACTTTTTGATATCAGCGAGCGCAAGCACGCAGAAATAGAAATGGCAGGAGCTAAAGCTGCTTTAGAACGGCAAGTTCAGCGAGAATTGCTGATTGCAAAAATAACTCAAGAAATTCGCTCAAGCTTGCAGCCAGAACAAATATTTCAAATAGCTGCAACTCAAATCGGTCTGGCATTCTGCGCCAATCGCTGTTTGATTCATAGTTACGTTACTACCCCCCAAGTCGATATTCCTCTGGCGGCCGAGTATCTCGAACCCGGGTACGAATCTCTTCGGAACGTACCCGTTCCAATTTGGGGCAATCCTCACGTCGTACAAATGATGATACAAGATCAGGCGATCGCCTCCCACAATGTTTATTCAGACCCTCTGTTGCAAGCTGTTCAACCGATTTGCCAGAAGCTTGGGTTGAAATCGATGCTGGCAATTCGCACTTCCTACCAAGGCAGGGCAAACGGCGCTATCGGCTTGCATCAGTGCGATCGTTACCGGGAATGGACTTCCGAGGAAATCGACTTATTAGAAGCTGTGGCGGCTCAAGTAGGGCTCGCTATCGCTCAAGCTAAACTGCTCGATCGAGAAAAAAACCGGCTTGAGCAGCTCGATCGGCAAAATAAAGTGCTGCAAGCAGAAATTCGCACTCGCGTCCGCGCCGAGCAAGCTTTGCAAGAATCTGAAACAGAATTGCGGGCGATTTTTGCCGCCATGACTGACACAGTTTTAGTGAGAGATGCAGAAGGCCGCTGCATCAAAATCGCCCCTACAGCATCAACAAATTTGGTGAAACCTCCAAGCGAAATGATTAATAAAACCGCCCACGAAGTCTTGCCGAAATCTATAGCCGATTTAGTATTAAATGCCATTCAAGAAGCTCTAAAAACGAAGCAAACCATCAATGTTGAATATAGCTTTAAAGTCGGAGAGCGCGACGTTTGCCTCGATGCTAAAGTTTCTCCGCTGACTCCAGATTCAGTGATTATCGTGGCGCGAGATATTAGCGTTCGCAAACAAACAGAATCCGCACTCAGAGAAAGCCAACACTTCATTCAAGCGATCGCCGATTCCAATCCCAACCTATTGTACGTTTACGATGTAATTGAACAGCGGAATGTTTATACCAACCGACAAATTTCGACCATGCTCGGATACACCACCCAAGAAATACAAGATATGGGTACAGCAATGATGCCAATTCTGATCCACTGCGACGATTTGCCAAACTTTTTTGAAAGCATCCAAAAAGTAGATCAAGCCAAAGACGGTGATGTCATTGAATGTCAATACCGAATGAAACACAAAAACGGTGAATGGCGGTGGATGCACAGTTGGGATACAGTATTTCTCCGAACAGCCGATGGTAAACCCAAACAAATTCTCGGCACTGCTAATGACATCACAGACCGCAAATTAGCCCAAGAAAAACTGCTAGCTTCCCAACAAAGAATCTCATTTTTATTGCAGCAAACGCCTATCGCAGTTATCGAGTTAAACCTCAATTTAGAAATTATCACTTGGAATCCCGCAGCCGTGGCTATTTTTGGCTACAGTGAGCAAGAAGCGATTGGTCGAGTCGCCTCCGATTTGATCGTACCTGAAAGCTACCACCCCCAATTATCTGAGATTTTCAATCACGAATTGAATGCCAAATCCAGCGGCACTTCCGAAAATCTGACCAAAGACGGCAGAATTATCATCTGCGAGTGGTACAATACTCAGCTAATTGACGATAACGGTACAGCGATCGGCATTGCTTTAATGGCTGTAGATATTACCGAACGCAAGCAAGCAGAAACCGAACTGCAAGAAAGTGCTTTACGACAAAGAGCGATCGCCCGCATCATTGAAAGAATGCGGCAAACTTTAGATATCCGAGAAATTTTTCACGCCACAACCCGAGAATTGCGCCAAACCATGAAGTGCGATCGAGTCGCTATTTACCGTTTCAATCCAGACTGGAGTGGCGAATTTGTAGCCGAATCCCTTGATCGCAAGTGGGTTTCTTTCATCCAAGCACAGGAGACCGATTCTAACCTTACTGAAGGCGCTTTAGACAGCGAACTTTGCCTTGTCCAAAAATTGGATAGTATCTCACCAGAAGTCCACGATACCTATTTGCAACAAACCCAAGGCGGAGCCTACAGCCGAGGTAAAACTTACCTTTGTGTCCCAGATATTTACAAGCAAGGTTTCGATAATTGTTACATCCAATTGCTAGAAAAATTTCAAGCTAAATCCTACATTATTGTACCAATTTTTTCAGGCAAAAAGCTCTGGGGATTACTAGCATCCTATCAAAATTCTGCTCCCCGCCAGTGGAGTGAAGCTGAAATCAACGTGGCAGTTGATGTAGGTACTCAGCTAGGAGTAGCATTACAGCAAGCGGAATTGCTCGCCCGCACTCAAAGGCAGTCGATGGAACTGATTAAATCCAAAGAAAACGCCGAAGTTGCCAACCGCGCCAAAAGCCAATTTCTAGCTTCCATGAGCCACGAACTCCGCACACCTCTCAACGCCATTCTCGGTTTTTCCCAAGTCATGGCCCGCAACAGTTCTATCACGGAAGAACAAAAAGAATACATAGAAATTATTAACCGCAGTGGCGAACATTTGCTAGAACTCATCAATGATGTTTTGTCAATGTCCAAAATAGAAGCAGGCCAAATTACCATCAATCCCAGCCGCTTCAATCTCTACAACCTTCTCAACAGTCTCAAAGAAATGCTGCAACTAAAAGCCAACTCCAAAGGTTTGCACCTCATCTTTGAAAATGCCGAAAATTTGCCGCAGTACATTCAAACAGACGAAGCTAAATTGCGGCAAGTTTTAATTAACCTGGTCGGCAATGCGATTAAATTTACTCAGCAGGGAACCGTTACTTTGCGCGTCAGCAGCCAAGCTGAAAAAGACCCCACAGAAGAAAACAAATCCCAATTGTATTTTGAAATAGCCGACACTGGTCCCGGCATTTCTTCCTTGGAACTTTCTACATTATTTAAGCCCTTTGTACAAACCGAAACTGGTCGAAAATCCATGCAGGGAACTGGTCTGGGATTGCCTATCAGCCAACAGTTTGTCCGAATTATGGGAGGTGATATTGCTGTTAAAAGTCAACTCGGTCAAGGCACAACTTTCAGCTTTAATATCTGGGTTAACTTAGTAACAGAAAGTGATGAACAAGAAAAACCGCCGATTAAACAAGTTATTGGTTTAGAAACCGGACAAGACATTTATCGGATATTAATAGTTGAAGATGTAGCGGAAAATCGCCAACTGCTGCTTAAGCTGCTGATACCTCTGGGATTTGAAGTCCGGGAAGCAACTAACGGTCAAGAAGCAATTGCTTTGCATTCAACTTGGAAGCCGCACTTGATATTAATGGATATGCTGATGCCCGTGATGGATGGGTATGAAGCGACAAGAGAGATTAAGAAAACTCTCGAAGGTAAAGAAACAATAATTATTGCCTTGACGGCTAGTGCTTTTGACGAGCAGCGGCAAATAATTTTGTCTGCTGGTTGTAACGATTTGATCTGTAAACCGTTTCGGGAAGAGGTACTTTTTGAAAAGATAGCGCATCACCTCAACCTGCGTTATATTTATGAGAAAGAAAACTTATCTACTTCTTTTTCAACACCGACGCTGCTTAAAAGTTTGACCACCGAGGATTTGAGTGTAATGCCCACAGACTGGGTGGTCGAGTTGCACCGAGCAGCACTTTGTGTTGACGACAACCGCATCCTCGAACTGATCAAGGAAGTTCCCGAAACTGAGGCAAATCTCGCTAACGCTTTAACAGATTTAGTCGATAATTTTCGGATAGATATCATTATCGATTTAACTCAATTATATTATGATGAACGACCATCCATTACCAGCGACTCCTAAAGACATTCTGATCGTTGACGATATGCCGGATAATTTGCGACTTTTATCCACTATGCTGACATCTCACGGGTATCATGTCAGGAAGGCTATTAACGGACACTTGGCTTTGCAAGGGGCACAAATATCTCCTCCCGATCTAATTTTACTAGATATTAATATGCCGCAAATGAACGGGTATGAAGTTTGTGAGCAGTTAAAGTTAAGCGAAAAAACTAAAGATATTCCAGTAATTTTTATTAGTGCCCTAGATGACGTGCTGGAAAAAGTTAAAGCTTTTCAAGTAGGAGGAGTGGATTATATTACTAAACCGTTTCAAGTAGAAGAAGTCTTAGCCCGCGTCCAAAATCAACTTTCCCTTCGTTTGCTGCAATCCAAACTGCAACAGCAAGCTAGGGAACTGCACGATCGCAATTCTAGATTACAAGAAGAAATCGCAGAACGGCAGCGGGCTGAAGAATCAATCCGGTTTTTGCTGGAAACTACGCGGGCGATCGGCGAAGCTGTAGACTTTCACTCAGCTTTAGAAGTAATTCTGCACCATGTTGGCGAAACAATCGGATGGGATGTAGGAGAAGCTTGGATTCCCGATGCAGAAGGAACTGTGCTGCAATCTGCCCGGGGTTGGTATGCAAGCAACCCGAGGATGGAATCGTTCCGCAGGCAAAGCGAAAAACTGACATTTGCCATGAATATAGGGCTACCCGGACGAGTGTGGGCATCCAAGCAACCGGAATGGGTAGAAGATATCTCCCGGGGCTACCCCCATTTTCTCCGAAGTCAAATAGCAGTAGAACTTGGATTCAAAGCTGGTTTTGGCGTGCCGATTTTGGTAGGCGATGAAGTATTAGCCGTGCTAGTTTTCTTTAAAATTTCGTCTTGTCGGAAAGACGCGCGATTTATAGACGTTTTTAATGCAGTCGGCACTCAATTAGGTTCTTTAATTCAGCGCAAACAAGCAGAAGAATTGCTGCGTATTGCTCAAGAAAAATATCACAGCATTGTAGAAAATGCGATGGAAGGCATTTTTCAAAGCACACCTTCAGGAGGCTATCTCAGCGCTAATCCAGCTTTAGCAAAATTGTACGGTTACGACTCGCCAGAAGAACTAATGTCCGAGATTAAAAATATTGCTCAGCAACTTTACGTTGACCCAGAACGCCGCCTCGAATTTGTGGCTGCTATGGATGCTGAAAATGCCGTTTCGGGATTTGAATCTATGGTATGTCGCAAAGACGGGCGCCGGATTTGGGTGTCAGAAAATGTTCGGGCTGTTCGAGATTCAAAAGGTGAGCTGCTTTACTATGAGGGTACTGTTTCTGACATTACCGAGCGGAAATTAGCGCAAGAAGCGCTAAAAGTTCAACAAGAACAAAGCGAGAAGTTGCTGTTAAATATTTTACCCAAACCAATCGCAGAACGCTTGAAGGCAGAGCAAAGTACAATTGCCGACAGTTTTGCCCAAGTAAGTGTTTTATTTGCTGATATTGTTGGCTTTACTGAGTTGTCTGCTAGAATGTCTCCCACCGAGTTGGTAAAGCGCTTAAACGTAATTTTTTCCCACTTCGACCAGTTAGCTGAAAAGTACGGTGTGGAGAAAATTAAGACTATTGGCGATGCTTACATGGTAGTCGGGGGTTTGCCTACGCCGAGACAGGATCACGCCGAGGCGATCGCCCAAATGGCCCTGGGAATGCAGGCAAAAATAGCAAAGTTGTGCGCCGAGACAGGGGAAAAACTGGCAATTCGGGTCGGCATCAATTCCGGGCCGGTGGTTGCGGGAGTGATTGGTGTGAGCAAGTTTACGTATGATTTGTGGGGAGATACGGTGAATGTAGCGGCGAGGATGGAAGCTACGGGTTTTGCAGGCAGCATCCAAGTTACTGATGTTACTTATGAGCTTTTGAAAGATAAGTATTTGTTTGAGAGGCGAGGTCTGATTCCGGTAAAAGGTAAGGGGGATATGATGACTTATTGGTTGCTAGGAAAAAAGTAAAAATTGGGAATTGGGAAGGAATAAGGAAGAAGAAAGTTCGGCAACGGATTGTGTAACGGATGTAACGGATGTAACGGATGTCAGTCCGATGGAAGTCGGAAAAAGGAAGAAGGAAAAAGGGGTAGAAAGAAGGAAGTATGTTTATTTATTTAATCTGATATCTTCCATCCTTCTCAAGATTTCAATGTTCGTGTGGGGCGTTGCTCCGAGGCCGCCCTTAGAGGGATTGTGCTGCTATGATTAAAGAAGTTAACGAAAATTTACATTAAGAACCGTGACAGCACAACAGGTAGTATCTACAACGAGTTTTGAAAAGCTAATTTGGACTTGGAAAGGTCACAAAATCCAATATACCGTTCAAGGAACCGGCCGCCCTCTGATCTTGATTCACGGATTTGGGGCTTCGATCGGACATTGGCGGCAAAATATCCCCCCACTAGCGGCCGGCGGCTATCGCGTATTTGCTCTGGACTTGCTGGGATTCGGTGCTTCCGCCAAACCAGCCCTCGATTACACTCTGGAATTGTGGGAAGAATTGCTGACTGATTTCTGGGCGGATCTGGTACAGGAACCGGCTGTATTTGTCGGGAATTCGATCGGCGCTTTGCTGAGTTTGATGGTAGTCGCCAACCATCCAGAAATATCAGCCGGCGCAGTCTTAATCAACTGTGCTGGCGGGCTCAACCACCGGCCCGACGAACTAAATTTCCCGCTGCGAGTAGTGATGGGGACTTTTACTAAATTAGTTCGATCGCCCCTGATCGGCCCCTTTATGTTCAACAACATCCGCCAAAAACACCGTATCCGCAACACCCTGCGCCAAGTCTACGGGAACCGCGAAGCCATCACTGACGAACTCGTAGAACTCCTGCACGCCCCTTCCTGTGAGCCCGGAGCTCAACAAGTGTTTGCCTCGATTCTCACAGCCCCTCCAGGCCCTCAACCGTCAGAACTGCTGCCCAAAGTCGATCGTCCGTTATTGGTACTTTGGGGCGCAGACGACCCCTGGACGCCCATCGCCGGCAGCCAGATTTATCAACAATTGGCCGCCAATGATAAACCAGTGAAATTTGTTTCCATTCCCAACACAGGCCACTGTCCCCACGACGAGCGGCCGAGTGAAGTCAACGCTCTGATTTTGGACTGGCTGGTGGAATTGAAGTAAAATTTTTTGGCTCAATCCAACCCTGGGGCCATCGGCCAAAACCCTTGCATTGCATAAGTTCTGCCTCGCTCCACCGCACCTGCATCCGGGCTGAGGCCGACGAGAGAAAAGAACTTTTGTAAAAAGTATTGACACAATTTACTGAGTCAGCTATATTGATGGACGTGTGAGGAGCGAACCAGAAAAAGCACCGAGACGAAACACGGCCAGTCGTCGGTGCTTTTTCTGTTGAAAGGCATTTTTAAGAGTTTTAAATTATCTATAATTCACATCCAGAAGATATGTAAGCCCGCCCCGCTTTCTTCATTTCTTCATTCGCGTTCTTAGCGTCTTCGCGGTTCGTTAAATAAATATTCGATGTTGCAAAAAAAGTAATTGACTCCACTTGAGATCGAAAAATCCGAAAGTGTGGATTTTTTTTATCGTCAAAATTTGATTGCAGAGAACTCAAAACTAGAAAGTTATATAATAATAAATTGTCGCTGGGTCGGGGCGGGTTGATATACATTTTTTTCAAATGTCGCCGCTAAACCCGCCCCTGCGGTATTTGTGCTACAAATATCAACGATCGCCCAAAACAAATTGTTCGATCGCAGCCGCCACCCCATCTTCCTCCACATCCGGCGCCACCCAATCAGCAGCAGCCTTCACCCCATCAGGAGCATTGCCCATTGCCACGCCCACACCCGCGTAGGCAATCATTTCTACATCATTAAAATTGTCGCCGATCGTCATCACATTCGCCGCCTGCAAACCCAAAAGTTCCTCCGCTAAATACTGCACCGCATCTCCCTTATTCGCCAAAGGATGCGTAGCTTCAAAAAAAGTAGCAACGGATCGAGTCAAATAAAGCTCTGCAGGCGTGTAGCGCAGCCGCATACTGCTGAGCAAGCCGTCGAGTACCCCCGGATTCTCGCACAAAGCCAAAACTTTCGTCGGTTCCCCCGGAATATCTCGCCGCAAATCTTTAATCACAATTGGTTCAATGCCCGATCGTTCCGCATAAATTCGGGTAGCTGCGGTAATTTCCGGCACGTAAAGTTGGTCGTCAATGTAGAAATGGATCGAAAGGAGCGGTCGCAACTGCGGTTCTTCAAAATGATCTAACAGTTGCAGAGCAGTTTGTTTCGACAGCGGCAAGTGCCGCAGCCGTTTTTGAGTAGCGTGATCTTGAATCCATGCGCCCTGGTAGCAAATCAGCGGCAATGTTGAGCCGATGTCGCGGTGAAAACGCAAAGCTGAGCGGTACATCCTGCCCGTAGCGACGGCCACTTTCACTCCCCGCGACTCGGCAGCCAAAATGGCTTGTTTGACTGGTTCTCGGATGGTATTTGACAAACCTGCGATCGTGCCGTCTATATCCACTACCAGCAATTGAATGTCTGCGGTGCCAAAAGCGCGATCGGTCGCATTAGCTGGATTTGAGGCAGTTATATTCTGCATGATTTTTTTAGATTTTAGCTGTTGATTTGCAAGCACCCATTTATTTTGGCACTGGCGGGATAGCAAAGTGCGACTTCTGATTTTTTGAAGACTAAAATATAGATAAGTAAATAAGCGACAAAAAAAGTATCTAGGAGGGCCCTTTAGGGATGGATTTAGCTCAGCTATATAATAGTAGCCAGTTTACTGCCGTAAAAACCACACTCGATCGGCGATGTGTATTTCCACTTACTTAATAATAATTGTGGTAAAAAAGAATGCAACTGTAGGTCTGATTCACAATATTATGGCATCAATCATTCCCAATCTAACATTTAAAATTGTATAACCAGATATTTAAAATTATCCGCAAATATCATGATTTCTATCCCTGGATACCGCATTTACGAAGAACTTTATACAAACCCTCACACAGTTATTTATCGAGGGATGCAGCTTGAGAAAGAAAAACCCGTTATCCTCAAAACTCTCACGCCGCCATACCCTAGCCCAGCGCAAATATCCCAACTGCTGCACGAATCCGAAATTCTTAAAAGTTTGAGTTTGCCCGGAATAGTCAAGCTTTACAAAATAGAAACATACAATCACTTTCCTGTTTTAGTTTTAGAAGATTTTGGTGGGATTTCCCTAAAAGACTTTCTCAGCAACAACCAGCTAGAGTTACAACAATTTCTGCATATTGCCATCAAACTAGCAGAAACTATTGGGCAACTCCACGATCACCACATTATCCACAAAGATATTAAACCCAGCAATATTATTGTCAATATCGGGACAGGAGATGTCAAGATTGCTGATTTTGCGATCGCCTCCCTGCTACCGGGCGAAAACCCCGCCCCCAGCCATCCCCATTTACTCGAAGGCACTCTCGCCTATATGTCTCCTGAACAAACGGGACGCATGAATCGGGCGATCGACTACCGCACCGATTTTTATTCTTTAGGCGTCACCTTTTATGAAATGCTGTGTGGCGAATTGCCTTTTAAGGCGATCGATCCTATGGAATTAGTACACTGCCATCTTGCCAAAACGCCAGTTTCTCCTTGTGAAAACAGAAAGCAAAAAGTACAAAGCAGAAGCATCGAAGGCAGAATCAATCAATTAGGAACCAAGGAGATTCCTCAAGTCGTTTCCGATATCGTCATAAAACTATTAGCAAAAACAGCCGAAGACAGGTATCAAAGTGCTTTCGGACTTTTGTACGACTTGGAAAATTGTCTCGTTCAACTGCAAACTACAGGCGAAATTTCCCACATAACCCTCGGCGAGCAAGATCAGTCAAGTCACCTGCAAATTTCCCAAAAATTTTACGGGCGAGAAGTAGAAGTTAATATGCTTCTCAGTATCTTCCAGCGGATGAGGCGGGGCAACACAGAAATCGTGCTGATTTCTGGTGCCGCAGGTGTGGGCAAATCGTCGTTAGTATATGAAGTTTACAAGCCGAGTCGGCGGGAAAACGGGTATTTTATTGACAGCAAGTTTGAGGAATTTAAACGCGATATTCCCTACGCTTTTTTGCTCCAAGCTTTTCAAGATTTGTTGCGACAAATTTTCACAGAAAATGCCGCAGAAATCCATGTGTGGAAACAAAAAATTTTAAAAGCAATCGGCGGCAACTGCCAAGTAATTATTGAAGCTATTCCCGAAGTAGAACTGATTGTCGGGCCGCAGCCCCCCGTCCCAGATTTAGGAGCAAATGAATCTCAAAACCGCTTTAATTTAGTATTTCAAAACTTCATCCGCGTCTTTGCTCAAAAAGAACATCCCCTAGTAATTTTCCTAGACGACTTGCAGTGGGTCGATTCAGCATCTCTCAAGTTAATAGAACTGCTAGCAACTGACCTGGGAACTCAATATTTATTAATAATTGGAGCTTATAGAGAGCAGGAAGTAGATGCAAATCATCCCCTAATGCTGACCGCCGAAGCAATTAAAAAAGCAGGTGGGACTGTGAGGGCGATCGGCCTTTCGCCTTTAGAGATAAACAGCGTCAACCAATTCGTTGCCGATACTTTGAACTGCGCCCCCGAAAAATCCCTGAGTTTAGCAGAATTGCTTTGGCAAAAAACCGCTGGAAATCCATTCTTTTTAACTCAATTAATAAAATTTCTTTACTCACAAAGTTTGATTCAATTTAAACTTTCACCCTCGAATAATGTGGTCGAGCTAGCTGAACCTAACCTGTCGGGCTTAGCGCAACCAATCTCAGAGCAAATTGTGAAAAAATGCCATGTCACAGGCGAGTGGCAGTGGGATATCGAACAAATACAAGAAATGGGAATAACTGACAATGTTGTAGAATTAATGATAGATAACATTCAGAAACTTTCAGAGAATACCCAGGAACTCCTTAAATTAGCCGCTTGTATCGGGAACAAATTTGATTTAAAAATTCTCTCAACACTCGCCGAAAAGCCTCTGGCGTCCGCAGCAACAGACCTCGGAGATGCACTTCATTCAGGTCTGATTTTGCTCGTGAATAACGCCTACAAAATTCCGATTGCACTAGCAGCAAGCACAGAAGTAACAGACACAATATCTAGAGATTTTACCGATGAATTTTCCCTGCCAGTGTCTGATATTCCTAGCGCAACTTACAAATTTTTGCATGAGCGAGTGCAGCAAGCAGCTTATGCTTTAATATCCGATTATCAGAAACAAGAAATTCATCTTAAAATAGGCAATTTTTTACTGCAAAATGCACCGCCAGAGCAATTAGAAGAGCATATTTTTGATACCGTAAACCAACTAAATTCGGCCAAAGGAATCATTAGCAGCCAATTAGAACAATTTCAATTATGCCAATTAAATTTAATTGCGGGCCGCAAAGCAAAAGCAAGTGCAGCTTACGAACTTGCCCTCAAATATTTAACCGCAGGTATTGAACTGCTGCCCCCCGAAAGTTGGCAAACTGACTACGACTTAACTCTGGCACTCTACGAGTCAGCAGCAGAAGCTGCTTACCTCAATACCGACTTTGAACCAATGGAAAAATGGGCGATAATTGTCCTGCAACACGCAAAAAATGAACTAGACAAAATCAAAGTTTTTGAAATCAGAATCATAGCTTGTGCGATGCAAACCAAACTCCAAGAATCGGTAAAAATTGGTCGGGAAGCACTAAAAATGTTAGGAATCAACTTTCCCGAATCGCCGATTCCCCTCCACATTCAGCAAGCACTGGCTAAAACGGCAGGTTATTTAACCGAAAAGAAAATAGAAGATTTAATTAACTTGCCAATTATGACAAACCCGCATAAATTAGCAACTATGCGCGTTCTTTCCAGTATGTTTTCAGCTACATTTATAGTTGAACCTGTGCTGCTGCCGCTAATTGTGTGCGAGCAAGTTAATTTATCTATTAATTACGGAAATTCTACTTTTTCTGCCTTCGGTTATGCTAATTACGGAGCAATTTTAAAAGGAATAGTTAGAGATATTGAATCGGGCGATCGCTTCGGTCAATTAGCTTTGAATTTGAGCGATAGATTAAATGCGTTAGAATTCAAAAGCAAAACGCTTAATTTAGTAGCATTCATTTTGATGAACGGCAAGCATCACATTAAAGACTCTTTGCCGCTATTAGAGGACGCCTATCAAAGCGCGCTAGAAAATGGGGATTTAGAATGTGTTGGATATGCAGCCGTAAATATTTGTCAGTCTTTGTATTTCATCGGTCAAGAATTGCCACAACTGGAACGGAGAATGGTAAGTTACAACCATTTGCTGTTTCAACTCAAGCAAGAAACTGTATTGACTTGGAATCAAATCTATCGGCACACTATTTTGCAATTGATGGGAAAATTGGAAAGTCCACACCTTGTGTTAGGTGAAGCATACAGCGAAGAAAAATTGTTGTCGCTGCTGTTGAAAGCTAACGATAGGGTGGGACTACAGCACTTTTATTTGCAAAAATTAATACTAGCCTATTTATTTGGAGATACCGCTACAGCGCTAGAAAATGCCGCGCAAGCCGAAGTATATTTAGACGGAGTTGCAGGCTTTATCAATGTTTCTGAATACCAGTTTTACGATTCTCTCGCCCGTCTAGCAGCCTATCCATCTGCCACAAATGAGGAACAAGAAGAGCATATTTTTTACGCTGTCAGTAACCGGAAAAAACTCCAACAAAAAGCCCTTTATGCACCCATGAATCTTCAGCACAAATGCGACTTACTTACTGCAGAAAAAGCGCGTGTTTTGGGCAATGTTGTGAGAGCAATGGAATATTACGATCGCGCAATTGAAGGAGCCCAAGAAAACGGATACATACAGGTACAAGCACTAGCAGCAGAATTAGCAGGAGCCTTTTATCTATCCATAGGACGAGAAAAAAATTCTAAAACTTACTTGACAGAAGCGCGTTATTGCTATCAGCGCTGGGGAGCAATAGCCAAAGCATCGCATTTAGAATCAAAATACTCGCACTTGCTAACTTCAAGCTCGATTTCAACTAATATTGAAACTCACAAATCTACCAGCAGCGCTTCCACTACGAACGACATTGCAGGCGTGCTAGACTTGACCACAGCAGTTAAAGCATCGCAAACCTTAGCCGGCGAAATAGTTCTAGACAAACTGCTGGCAAAAATGATGAAAATTGTTATTGAAAATGCCGGAGGGCAAAGAGGCTTTTTAATACTAGAAAAAGAGGGTCAATGGGTGATTGAAGCATCAGGATCTGTAGATGTCGATCGCGTTGCTGTCATGCAATCAATTCCGATAGATTTTGTAGGCGAGGATCGAGAAGTAACTTTGCTGGCAGTTGCAGTTGTGAATTACGTCGCTCGCACCCAGGAAAGTATAGTTTTAAACGATGCGACCCGCGAAGGACAATTTACTCGCACACCCTATATAATGGCTGTTCAACCTAAATCAATTCTTTGCACTCCGTTAATTAATCAAAGCCAACTCACTGGCATTCTATATTTAGAAAACAATCTGACTACAGGCGCTTTTACACCAGACAGGTTAGAAATATTAAAACTGCTGTCTTCTCAAATTTCTATCTCCATCGAAAATGCCCAACTTTACGACAATTTGCACCAATTCAATCACAATCTCGAAAATTTAGTACAGCAGCGTACCTCCGAGCTCTCCCAAACTTTAGAAGACTTAAAATCGGCTCAAAATAAACTGGTAGAGTCGGAAAAAATGGCTGCCCTCGGCGGGTTGGTTGCAGGTGTTGCCCACGAAATCAATACTCCCATCGGCATCGGCATCACCGCCGCCTCGCTGCTTGCTGAAAAAGCCACAAAGTTTTTTGAGGTTTACAGTAACGGCCAAATAAAACGTTCCGAATTAGAAAAGTTTCTGGATACCGCCGTGCAAAGCAGTAATATGATCTTATCTAACCTCACGCGGGCGGCAGACTTGATTCACAGTTTTAAAGAAGTAGCTGTAGATCAGTCTAGCGAGTTAAAACGCAGGTTTAATGTTAAAAACTATCTAGAGGAAATTTTGACATCCTTAAGTGCCAAACTCAAAAGAACTAAGCACAAAATAGAGATTAAGTGTGATGAAAATATTGTTGTGGACAGTTACCCCGGCGTAGTGTGTCAAATTGTGACAAATCTGGTGTTGAATTCGCTAATTCACGCCTACGATGGAGAAGACGAAGGAGTTCTGGCTTTTGATTTCAAACTAGAGGGCGATCGGCTAATATTTGAATATGCCGATAACGGCAAAGGAATTGACCCAGAAAATCTCAGTAAAATTTTTGAACCGTTTTTTACCACCAAAAGAGGTCAGGGAGGCACGGGATTGGGACTGCACATTATTTATAACCTTGTTACTCAAAAACTAAAAGGCACAATTAGCTGCACAAGTCAAGTAAATAAAGGCACAAGATTTATGATTGAATTTCCCGCTAAAATTAGCAATTAGTTATTAGACCGCCAACATGGATATAAGTTTTATATAGGAGAACGATATATGTCAGAAGCTAGTAAAAACCTGTTGGCTGCGGGCGATGACGAATTAATCGCGGCGGGGGACGATGAATTAATATTTGCCGAGGAAGACGAGGCGGAACAAAAACCGCTCGAAGAAAGTTGGAAAATCTTAATTGTAGATGATGAAATAGAAATTCATAATATTACTAAACTAGCCTTAAACGATTTTAAATTTGAAGGTAAGACTATAACATTTATCAGCGCTTACTCAGGAAAAGAAGCTAAAGAAATAATTCAAAACAACTATGACATAGCATTGATTTTACTCGATGTAGTTATGGAAACAGAAGAAGCAGGCTTGGAAGTAGTTAAATACATCCGCGATATTTTAAATAATCAAATTGTGCGAATTATTTTACGCACTGGACAGCCCGGACAAGTACCAGAAGATGTAGTAATTGTTAGCTACGATATCAATGATTACAAAACTAAAACAGAACTTACTAATAAAAAGTTATTTACCACAGTAGTCACCGCACTGAGAGCATTTAGATCGCTCAATCAAATCGAATCTAGCAAAAGCGAACTCGAAAAAATTGCCGCTGCATCTGCCCGTTTTGTTCCCCGTGAATTCTTGAAATTTCTCAAAAGAGAAAGCATCGTTGATGCCAGACTAGGAGACTCTGTACAAGCAGAAATGACGATTATGTTTGCCGATATTCGCTCATTTACAAGTCTGTCAGAAAGTATGTCTCCCAGAGAAAACTTTGAATTTCTTAACTCTTACTTAAGCCGAGTTGGCCCAGTTATCCGCGAGTACAACGGTTTTATAGATAAATATATTGGTGACGGAATTATGGCTTTGTTTCCTAACAGGGCTGAAGATGCTGTGCAAGCAGCAATTGAGATGCAGCAGCAAGTGAAAATTTATAACAGACACAGGCAAAACAGTGGCTATCAACCTATTTCGATAGGGATTGGTTTGCATACGGGGACTTTAATGTTAGGTACGATTGGCGAAGCGGAACGAATGGAAAGTACGGTGATTTCTGATGCCGTTAATTTAGCTTCCCGCGTGGAAGGATTGACAAAGCTTTATGGGGTGGCTATTGTAGCTAGCGTCCAAACCCTTTGCCGGATAGACGATCCTCAACATTACAAGTGCCGGTTTCTCGATCGCGTTCAAGTAAAAGGAAAACAAACACCTGTTGCGGTATTTGAAATTTACGATGGCGACTCGCCGACAATGATCGAACTAAAAGCACAAACTCAAACTTATTTTGAACAGGGAATTTTTTTTCACTACCAGCAGCAATTCGCGCAAGCAAGGCAAATGTTTCTGCGCGTTTTACAAATCAACAAGTATGATAAGGCAGCATCTTTTTATGCCGAACGCTGCGATATGTTGATGAAAAATGCAGTCATAATGACTCTGGAAGGAATAGAGATATAGGTAATGGGGAATTGGGAATTGGGAATTGGGAATTGGGAATTGAGAATTGGGAATTGGGCATTGGGCATCGGGAATTGGGCATTGTGCCGAAAAGAATTAGGAAATGGGCATCCGCTAAGATACTGAACAGTGAACAGTGAACAAATAACTTAATTTATGCGCTTCAAATCCCTTGATGTTTTTCGCGGAATTGCGATCGCCTCCATGATTCTCGTCAACAACCCCGGTAGTTGGAAACAGGTGTATCCGCCGCTAGAACACGCAGAATGGCACGGCTGCACCCCGACAGATTTAGTATTTCCGTTTTTCTTGTTCATCGTTGGCTGCGCGATGTCTTTCTCGCTGTCTAAATATATTCAAAATTCTTCAAAAACCGGAAGAGACACCTCAAAAATTACACAAAAAAAGGAAAAATCAGAATCTGCTAAAAACCCTCTTTCTTCTTCCTTCTTCCTTCTTCCTTCTTCAAATATTTACTGGCGAATTGCGCGCCGCGCGGCGATTTTATTTATATTAGGGTTGCTGCTAAATACATCTTCGATCGCCCTTGACGTACTTCTCAACAGCGCCCCAGTGGAAAACTTCGGTAAAATCCGCATCATGGGAGTATTGCAGCGCATCGGCTTAGCTTATTTCATCAGTGCGATCGTCATTCTCAACCTTTCCCCCCGCAATCAAAAACTGCTCGCTCTTGCCCTGCTTTTGGGCTATTGGGCTGCCTTAACCGTATTTACTGTAGGGGGGTACACTGCCGGCGAACTCACGCCAGAAGGAAATTTAGGAGGATATGTCGATCGGCTAATTCTTGGCAGCCAGCATCTTTACAAAGGCGGCCCCTTCGATCCAGAAGGACTGTTGAGCACCTTACCCGCAGTTGTAACAGTCCTGATCGGCTACTTTACAGGAGAATGGCTGCGCGTGCAGCCAATCAAAACCCGCACCAGTATCAACTTAGCAATCTGCGGCCTCAGTTGCGTGGTAATCGGCCGTTTGTGGGGATTTTTATTTCCGATCAACAAACAACTTTGGACAAGTTCTTATGTAGTTTTTACTGCTGGCTGGGCCTTGCTATTGCTAGCAGCTTGCTACCAAACAATTGAAGTGCGGGATTGGAAATGGGGGAGGCCGTTTGAAATCATGGGATTGAATGCAATTTTCCTGTTTGTTGCTTCCGGTATTGTCGCCAGAATTCTCTTAAAAACTCATATCGGTACTGGTGCAAATGCTCCAACAACTTACACTTGGATTTATGAAAACTGGTTTGTGCCGTGGGCGGGGCCGCTGAATGGTTCTCTGGCATTTGCCGTGACTGCGGTATTATTTTGGTGGTTAATTTTGTATGGAATGTACCGCCGTGGTTGGGTGATAAAAATTTGAGTCAAACAGTTGAGTAATACCAAATTCGGGTTGGATCTCCCCTCAGCCATTAACATAGCTTGCGATATAGCTTAAGCGGGCGAAGTTTCTGGGAACCATCATAAATGGGGTAAATAAGCCGGGTTTGGTATAACAAGTAGGTGGTTGGCAAGTAATGAGTAACAAAACTTAACCCTCAAAGGCTCTTGATTATAATACTGTTTATAATACATTTATAGAAATTATGCAAAAACAACGTATTTCTGTCATTACGAGCCAAGGGAAGTAATCGGAACCGTTTGTTTTGAGCCTGATAGTGCGTAAGTCCTGATTTACTTACATCTTTGTTGATATCAATTCCCTGTTATTGGAGCAGGGGTTGCAATCCGAGGATGTCAGTTAATTAATAATACGTATAATACTATCGCAGGAAGATAAATAGCCTCTATTAGTTAATAAATTAGTTCAACAGCTTGGCGTAAAAAGCCTAACCTTTTCACTTGATATAATGGTTTCATGTTTTTTCCGCAAGCCCTACCTAGATGTTAACTACGCTACGAACGGCTGAAGAAATAGAGCGTATATACATAGATGGGGAATGTTTTCTGTCTTCAGGGTGCGTAATTTGTTAGACTCTTTGAAGTATACCGCCAATTGTACTATTAGTCTCTGTGTGTCGAATTATGCCTACTTTTGTTGAAAACCTTGCCAGTTTTTTACCGATTCGTGTCTTAAATTGTTTTGCTGCCGATCCTACTCCTCTTGCTTCTCCGGCTAGTGGCTCTTTTGAGGCAGCAGTGTTATTTGTTGACATCTCTGGTTTTACTGCTCTTACTGAACGTCTTGCTCAAAAAGGTTCTCTTGGAGTTGAAGAATTAACGACTCATTTAAATGCTTATTTTGGTCAATTAATTGAATTAATAATAGCACATAAAGGAGATATTATTAAGTTTGCTGGCGATGCTATGTTGGCGATTTGGCCGGCGGAAAGTTTGTCTTTAGATCTAGCGACTTATTGTGCGGCGCAATGTGCTTTGGCGATTTTAAATGATTTGGGTGAATATCAAGCAGCCAATGCCCAGTTGCGATTGCATATTGGTATTGGGGCGGGTAACTTAAAAGAGTTTTACATCGGCGGAACGAATGGCCGATGGGAGTATCTTGTGGCGGGGGAACCTATTGCTCAAGTGGCGCTTGCAGAAACGGCTGCGGGTATAGGTGAAGCTTGTTTGTCGCTGACGGCTTGGGAGTTAATCAAAGACCAGTTTGTGGGAGAATTATTAGCTTCTAATGTGGTGCGGTTGGAGGGATTTAATCTTTTAAAGTCTGTCGCGGATAGAAGGTTTCTAAATGTGGTTGAATCGGCTCCCACCCCGATTTATGATGAGATGCAAGAACGACTGGAAAGATATGTAAGTTTGGGGGTTTTGCAGCGTTTAAAAGTAGGTCAAACTGATTGGTTAGGCGATTTACGACGAGTGAGTGTGATGTTTTTAAATTTGCCTGGGATGGATTATGATGCGGAGGGGGCTTTAGATTTTATTTCAACTATACTTAATGCTATCCAAAATATTTTGCAAGTTTATGAGGGAACTTTAAATAAGTTTTTGGTAGATGATAAAGGTAGTACATTGGTGATTGGTTTTGGTTTGCCGCCGTTTGCCCATGAGGATGATTCGGTGCGTTGTGTGATGGCGGGAATGGCGTTATTAGAAAACTTAAGAAGTTTAGGATTGCAACCGAATATAGGGATCGCGACTGGTACTTGTTATAGTGGTGTAATTGGCAGCGAGCAACGTCGAGAATACACGATTATCGGGGCGGTTGTGAATTTAGCGGCGCGATTGATGCAGGCGGCGAAAGACGGAATTTTGTGTGATAAAGGGACGTTTGAGTTGGCCAAAGAAAAAATACAGTTTGAATCGTTAACTCCGATTAAAGTTAAAGGTATAGAAGAAGTCGTTCAAGTATTTTGTCCGCTTGGGGATGTGCGTAAAGATTTGCCTTGGTGGATGGCAGGAAAAACGGAAAAGTCGATTGTGGGGCGGGAAAAAGAACGGTTGTTGTTAGGAAATAAATTAGAGCAGTTGAAAGCGGGTATTTCTGGGGTGGTTATGATTTGTGGGGATGCAGGAATTGGGAAGTCTTGCTTGATAGAAAATTTGCTTTTGCAGGCGCAAGAATTGGGGGTCGGAAGTTTGGTTGGTGCGGGGGATGCGATCGCTCGATCGAAGCCTTATCATGCTTGGAACGAGGTATTTAGTCACTTGTGGGATTTGTCTTTTTTACCCGATTTAGAGGCGAAAAAACGTCAGGTTTTAGATTTATTGGAGGATGAACCGCAATGGTTGGAAAAAGCGGCACTTTTAAATGGGGTTTTGGGTTTAGATTTGCCGGATACAGAGGTCTCGGCTGGGTTGGTGGGGCAGCCACGGGCGGAAGCGACGCGGGATTTGTTGGTGCAATTGTTGCAGGATTCGGTGAATCGCTCTCCTAAGTTGCTTGTTTTCGAGGATGCCCATTGGTTGGATTCGTCAAGTTGGGCGCTGATTTTGGCGGTGGCGCAGAAGGTGAAGCGCTTGTTATTGGTGATAGGGACGAGACCAATGGGTGAGCCGATGCCGGAGGAATACGATCGAGTGCTGATGATAGAAGGGGTAGAACAGTTGCATTTGGAAGCAATGCCGGCTACAGATACGCGACTGTTTTTGTCTCAGCGTTTGGGGGTAAAAAGTTTGCCCGATCGCGTGGTGGAGTTAATTGAGAAAAAAACAGAAGGAAATCCGTTTTTTAGTGAGGAATTGGCTTATGGTTTGCGCGAGGCGGGGGTGATAGAAATTCATGATGGGGAGTGTCGGATTGCTGCGGGGGTTGGTAATTTGAGTGAGCTAAAGTTTCCTGCTACGGTGCAGGGGGTGATTGCTTCGCGGATCGATCGGCTTTCTCCTAGCGAACAGCTTACATTGAAAGTGGCGAGTGTGATTGGTAGATCTTTTGGATTTCAGTTGTTGCGAGATATTCATCCTATTGAGGGGGATAAGCCTGAGTTGGCTAATTATTTGATGAAGTTACAGCGGTTCGATCTTACCCCGATGGAGACGCCAGAGCCGGATTTGGGGTATATGTTTAAGCATATTATTACTCAGGAAGTGGCTTATGGTTTGATGTTGTACTCGCAGCGCCGGCAAGTTCATGAATTTTTGGCGTTGTGGTATGAAAGAAGTGATGAAGAGTTGTCGGGATTTTATGCGATTTTAGCACATCATTGGAGTAAAGCGGGGGTTGCAGAAAAGGCGATTTTTTATTTAGAAAAGGCGGGGGAGCAGGCGGTGCGGGCGCACGCTTTGCGGGAGGCGCTGGGGTTGTTTACAGAGGCGTTGCAGTGGTTAGAAACCTTGCCGGGTACGGTGGAGAGAAAAGAGCAAGAATTGCGGTTGCACATAGCTTTGGGTGCGCCGCTAACGGCAATTAAAGGTTATGGTTCGCCTGAATTAATTAAAACTTTTACCAGAGCGCGGGAATTGGCGCAAGAACTCGGAGAAACAGCGAATTTTTTTCCGATGTTGTGGGGGTTATTTGCAGCCCATATTGGGCAAGGAGATACAAAAACCGCCGGAGAATTAGCACAACAACTTCTTTGTCTAGCAGACAATTCCGAAGATTCGGGAATGCAGGTAACTGCTCATCATTCTATGGGTGCGAACTTGCTTTATATGGGAGATTTAGTTCAGGCTCAATTTCACCTAGAACGGTCTTTATTCTATTACGATGATCAAAAACATTCCTCCCTTGCTTTTATTTATGGACAAGATTCGGGCGTAGCGAATTTTGCTCTTCTATCAATATGCTTGTGGTTACGTGGTTATGGTCGGCAAGCTCTTGAGAAAAAGGAACAATCCTTGAGTTTAGCTAGAAAGATAGGACACCCGTTTTCTTTGGCCCTTGCTTATTTCTATGAAACTCAGATTTATCACTACTTACAAAATCTACCTAGTACCCAAAAATATGGGAAAATGACAATTAATTTCTGCATGGAAAACGAGTTTTATTTCTGGGGGACTTTGACAAGTATTGTCGTGGGTTCGGCAAACCAGCAGTCAGGAGAAATCGAGTTAGGTTTGACACAAATGCAGCAAAATTTAACAGCTTATTTAAGCCTGGGGACAAGATTAGGACAAATTTATTATATGATGTTGACGGCTATCGGTTATCTGAATGCTGGTTTGGTGGAAGAATGTGTAAGCTTGATTGATAAAGGTTTGGAATTAGCAGACCCAACGGGCGCTTATTGGAAAGCCGAACTCTACCGGATCAAAGGTGAAGCGTTAATTATGCAATCAAAAGATGCAGAGGCGGAAATTTGTTTTCATAAAGCGCTTGAAGTTGCTCGCTCTCAGGGTGCCGTGTCTTTGGAACGACGGGCGATTATAAGTTTAAGCGAATTTTTACACCGCTGTGGCAAAACCGAAGCTGCACAACAGTTTATGACACAGCTCGATCTAAATGCTGAAGAATTTGACCCAGTGGATCGTAAAAAGGGGATGACATTGCTTGCAGCGATCGGTTATTGTTGAGCTATGCAGCCAGATGGCTGCTTAAACTATAGTTTTCCCATCTTTTCACTAGAATTATAACCATGACTCAACCCACTCTCAAAGCGACTGAAAGTTTAGATAATGTTTCTAGTCAGTCGGATAAATCACATTTTCCGCAGGCGATGTTGTCTGTGAGTCGAGAAGAATTTGATGCTTTGCAATTGACGGTAAAACAAGGGCTAACAGAAATCTCTACTGAACTGCCACCAGATTTAACAGGATATGTCTTTATTGTGGGACCGGCAGGTTCGGTTGATTCGCCCCCCAAAAAACCCAATTCTCCACACATTGTTGACCCCAGTACAAATGGCTGGACTCCTCTATATAACGGCGATGGAATGCTTTACCGCATTGGGTTTGAAAATGGCAAGGCTCATTTGAAAACACGCATTGCCAAACCCCTTAGTTATTGGGCAGATAAATATACTTATGAAAATACTTATAAAAATTCCAACTATGCAACTTTAGGCTTTAAAGATTTTGGCATTGCCCGTGCTTCTCTGGCTTTGGGGGTTACTTCCCAACTCAGTGTTACATTAACGCCTTTTAAAAAATACCAAGCCGATCCTTATCGTTTGTTAATTACTGTGGATATGGGCCGCTCTTACGAAGTTGACCCAAACACTATGGAACTGGTACAGCCAATAGGTTTAATTAAAGATTGGAAAGCTGTGAACCCGCTGTTTCCCAAGCAACCTTTTCCGCTGAGTATGAGTTGCGCTCATCCGTGTTTTGACTATAGCACGGGAGAGTTATTTACAATTAATTTAGGTCGCTCAATCTCTTCATTTTTACCAACTTTGCGACAATTTCTTTACCAGCTACGGATTTTAACGAAACCTTTGAAGAAATCTTTAGGGTCAAAGAAGACAACCAGTCCTCTGGATGGGTTCATAGAATGGCTGAGCAACTTATACAAAAATATCCTCAAAGCGTTTTTAAGTTTAGGCAAAGCGATTTATCAACTCATCGAAAAGATATACAAAACTGTCCTGCAAATATTGAACGCCTTTGCTAAGGATGATTTTGTTGAATTAGTGTGTTGGCGGGGAGAAGAAAACTTTGACAGGTGGAAAGTCGTTTTACCCAATGGCAAGCCGATTAAAGTCAAACAAACCTTGCACCAGATGGGTCTGACTAAAAATTACATTGTTTTGGCAGATACAGCGTTTAAAATTGCTTTAGAAGAACTTTTATTTGCTGAACATTGGGAATTAATTGAAGAAATAGAATTTTTGATTCGAGAGTTAACAGACATTCCCCAATTAGCAGATACAAAAGTGTGGATTGTTCCTCGGGAAAAATTAATACCTGGAGAGAAAACAGTCACAGCGCACGAAGTTATTATCCCTCGCGAAATTGCTCATTATGTCGTTGAATATGAAGATGCAGATGGCATTGTTATACATACGGTTCATAGTTGTGCTTGTGATGCGGCGGAGACAATTCGCCGTTTTGATAAGTCAGTCTATAGCGATGTCGAAATCAATAACCGAATGCGAAGTTTACCCGGCGTTTTAGTGAGTGGGATGGACGTGGGTATCATTGGATGTCATGTTATTGACCCTGCAAAACTCCCTAGTTCTGATGCTGTGAGATCCTGTTTAATTGAACGTGATTTTAGTTGGGGAGATCCGGTGTATGCCTATAGGGAAATGACGCTGAAGCAGCCCGAAAAAATTGATGATATTTACTGGATCTTTTTTGGAGCCTGGGAAGAACTGTTGCCGCAGTTTGTTGGGGATATTTATAAGGATTATAAATATCGTAAATTCCCCATCAGTAAAGTAAAAGCCATCAGCCAAGAAGGCAGAGCAAGTACGTTATGTCGGGTTCATGTTGAGCGCAAAAAGAATGATCAGCAAGGCTTAGAAATTGAACTGACCACGCCAGATTATTATGAGTTTCCGGCAGGTCATTTCGCCAACTCTCCCCAGTTTGTGCCGCGTCAGGGAGGGGATAGCAGTTCAACAGATGGTTATCTGATTTGTGTGGTTCTTTCGGATCGTAATGATGGCTCTAATAACAGTGAACTTTGGCTGTTTGATGCCGCAAATTTAAAGAGTGGCCCCAAATACAGGCTGTGTAGTGAACAAATCAATATTGGGTTTACAATTCACACAACTTGGTTGCCAGAAGTAGTTTCGCCGCCAAAGTCAGATTACAATGTGCGAGAGGATTATGAGCCGGTGGTGTCGGAACTTGTGAATAAATATTTGCAGTCAAGGGATGGAGACACAAAGAAAATGGGTGAGGACATTCGAGCGTTGTTTGATGAAATTTACCAGCGATTTGAGGGCAAATAAAAATCTTTAAATTCAGCAATTTTTGCGAGTTTTTTTTCTGGTAATTTTCGGGGTAGGGTTGGGTTTTCACACGGTAAACCCAGCCTAATCTGTACACAACTACAAGTTTTTATATGACCATGAATACTCAAATAAACCCTGCTTTTTCAGAGATGACGAAAAACTACCCTCTGTATGTACCACAAGCAGTAATGGTGGCGAAGCGGTGTGAATTAACCGAGCTTGAGCTAAATATTATTGAGGGAAAATTACCGGAGGATTTGCAAGGTCATGTGTTTATTGTGGCACCGGCTGGCTCGGTTGATTCTCGTGGTTTACCCTATCCTGATGGAACTCCAATTTTCAACGGCGATGGCATGATTTATCGCATTGATTTTAATACTCAACAACCAGCAAAAATCACGACACGAATTGCAAAAACTCCTTGTTATTATGCCGATGAAGCAACAAAACGCGGAAGCGAATATCACAAATATGGGTTTCAAAATCACGGACTCACTCGTTTTTCTATGGCGTTGGGAGTTCGCAATCAATTAAACACGGCATTTGTGAAATTTAAAACCTCTGAAGATACAAATGACCGGCTGTTAGTTACTTATGATGCAGGTCGTCCTTATGAAATTGATACGGAAACTTTGGAAGTTGTAACGCCGGTGGGTGCTAATGCAGAGTGGCGGCCTGAAGTTTCTTTATCTATGCCATTTGGGCCAGTCTTGAGTACGGCGCATCCTTTTTTTGATGCGGAAACCCAGGAAATGTTTACGGTGAATTATGGCAGATCAATGGGGAATTTCATGCAAGCAATTCCGTTTATTTATGAGGCAGAAAAGCTACCTCATGCCATCAAAAAACTTTTAGAATTGATTTTCAATTTTCTCAATACCCTAAACGTTATTAAGTTTTTACTTAACTGGATTGCTAAAATTATTTGGGAGGCTTTTAAGTTAATTAGTAGCCTTTTTGAAAATGTTTTCAAATTTAAAATGCAAAATTTCGTTTATTTAATGCGCTGGAATGGTAGCGGCCATATTGAACGATGGAAATTGGTTTTGCAGGATCGTTCCCCGGTGGTTATCCACCAAAGTCTGCATCAAATAGCTGTGACTCGTAACTATGTGATTTTGATGGATACAGCGTTTGGTGTTGGGATAGCGGAAATTTTTAATAACCCACTTCCCAACAGAAAACAAACAGAAAACTTTCTGAGAGATATTTTATCGCGTCCACTTTCTCCCGATTCTTATGTGTACATTGTCCGCCGCGAACGACTGATAGGAGGACAGCAACCGGCTTATTCTAAACAAGAAGTTGAAGTTGTGGCAAAACAAGTAGTAATTCCTCTTGAAGCCTTTCATTTTGCGGCTGATTATGACGATTCAAACGGAAAAATAACGCTCCATATAGGACATATTTGTGCTGCGGATTCGGGGGAGTGGTTGCGTAGTTTTGACTCTGGGGCTGATAGCGCAGAAACAGCTGTACCGCCACGCTTGTATGGAATGCTCAGTGGTGAGGCAGATATTAGCCGGCTGGGACGTTATGTTATTGATGTAGAAAGTGGACAAGTGGTTGAATCAAATGTCATTTCAGATGATAAGTTAACGTGGGGTATGGCGCTGAACACCTATTGCGATACATTGCCATCTGGTAAAACTGCTGAAAAAATAAAAAATATCTACTGGAATTCGGATGGATTCTGGCCTGAATTGCTAACAAAATTTATTTTAAACTTGTATAAAGACTATAAATATCGAGTGGTGTCAAATGAGGATTTGCTAAAACTTTTAGATCGACAGGAAGGAAAGCCCGCTTGTTTGTTGCGCCTCGACACTCAAGAAATGAAAATAGCTGATGCGTTTGTGTTTATGCCAGAAATTGAAGCCGATAATACAGCCCAAGGATACATGATAAACTCCCCGCAATTTGTCCCGCGTGCAGGGGGAAATGGAGATTCGACAGATGGCTATATTGTCTGTACAATTTACTTGAAAAACTCGTCAGAAATTTGGGTTTTTGATGCAAAAAACTTGGTCGGGGGGCCGATTTGTAAGTTAGGTCATCCTGAATTAAAATTTGGGTTTACGCTACACACAGCTTGGTTACCAAAAATTGCTAAACGCACAGCAAGTTACAATATTTCTGTTGAGGAAGATTATAAAGATGTAGTTGCACAGCAGCCGGCAGAAATTCAAGAATTATTTGAGAAGGAAATTTACCCGCATTTTAAATCGAAAAACCCCTCAGTTTGAAGTCTGATAAGGACAGATTGACATCCTCCCCGGCGTCAGCGCACGGGGATTCCTAAGAATCGCTGACTTAGGTTTCTGCTTCGTAATAGATCGCCCTTGGATCGGAAATCCGATCGCACCCCCGCCACAATTTCCCCAAATGACCGCCCCAATCCCTTCCAACTAAAGGATTTTGCCGATTTCTCGATCGCGCGCCACCCCTCCCTAACTATAAATGAACCCAAATCGCTAAAATTAAAAAAAGATACGTAATAGGCAGGCCCGGTCAATGATCCCAACCGTTATAGAACAATCCGGTCGCGGCGAACGCGCCTTTGACATTTACTCGCGACTCCTGCGCGATCGCATCGTCTTCTTGGGCCAACAGGTTGACTCAGACTTAGCCAACCTGATCGTTGCCCAATTGCTATTTTTAGACGCCGAAGACCCGGAGAAAGATATTTACCTCTATATCAACTCCCCAGGGGGTTCGGTAACAGCAGGTATGGGCATTTTTGACACGATGAACCACATCCGCCCCGACATTTGCACTATTTGTCTCGGTTTGGCCGCCAGCATGGGCGCTTTTCTGTTGAGTGCCGGCGCTAAAGGCAAGCGGATGAGTTTGCCCCACTCCCGGATTATGATCCACCAACCTCTAGGCGGAGCTCAAGGACAAGCAACCGATATTGAAATTCAGGCCAAAGAAATTTTGTACCACAAGCGCCGCCTGAACGAACATCTTGCCAACCATACCGGTCAGCCGCTTTCCCGCATTGAAGAAGATACCGAACGGGATTTCTTCATGTCCGCTGAAGAAGCAAAGGACTACGGATTAGTCGATCAAGTGATCGATCGCCGTCCTTCCGCCAGCCGCCCGATCGCCGCTGTCGTCTAAATAAAAAGTTAAAAATCAAAAATGAGGAAATACTCTTCATTTTTGATTTTTAATTTTTAACAGTCATATAGCAGTTTTCAGTGGAGTGAATTACAGATGCTGGGGCGCATGATACGGCGTCCTAGTTAAGTCCTTACTGTATTTCATACAATTGAAAACTGCTATATGTAGCTTTTTATAAAAAACATCACACCTAGAAACCCTACATAATTACTAGGGCAAAGATTCGAGATATTGCAGGAAGTCGAGCAATTCTACTTGATTTAAGAAATGGCGCGCTTCTTTGCCATAACCTTGTTTGAGATAATCTTTTCCTTGGTTGGGAGTCCAGCCCAACCGCTTGATTTCCTCAGTGGTTCTGCTGTAGATTTCCAGATATTCTAGAAAATCTACTAACTGTTCGCTAGAAAGCTCTCTCTGGGACGACTTGCCGTAATTTTGTTCGAGACAGTCGCTTTCCTGTTTTTTCTTCCATTGCAGGCGTTTGAGGATGGCGTCTATTTCGGCGATCGTATCAGAATTATCCTCGATCGCATCGCTCGGAATTCCTACTGCGATCGGTTGCAATTCCCTGACTTCGGCCGCACCCTGTAGCAGTTCACTTTGGCTAGAAGTAGGCACATCCAGTTCCTGAAGTGGTTCGCCGTAGCTAGAAGAAAGCCAAGCATCCGAGTCTAACTGCTTCGGTACAAATCCAGTAGCCTCCGCGCGATCGACCGTTGGCGGCAACGGTTCCGGTACAGGTGCGATCGGCTCTTCATTTAATTTCGCTTCAGTCTTGACAAAATTGCTTTGATCTGTTGGCGGCAATTTGTCAGCAACAGGCATTTCTAGAACCGGGAGAGGAACACTTGTGGGCCCAACAGGAACCGGAACAGCAGCAGGAGGGGGAGGGGGAACAGCAGCAACCGGGGAAACAGCAGCAGGAGGGGGAACAGCAGCAACCGAAGCAACCGGAGCAACCGGAGCAACCGGAGCCGGATCGACACTCGCGATCGCACGATCGGGCGCAGCAAATCCAAGGATAGCGATCGCTCGCAACCGGGCGCGGTCTTCCGCATCCTCAACAGACTCAGCAGCCGACATAGCAGTAGCAAGAGTTTTGCCGTCAACCTGAACCAGACAGCGAACAACAAACTTACCGTTATGAACAGTCAGCAACTCACAGATTAACTGTCCAGCGGGATAAAGGGCGCGAAATTCAGCAAACATAATTTTTTGACCCCGAAACCAGAAGGGGCTTATGACTTAAGTGTAGTACAGCCCAGAGAAAACTATTTTCTGAAAGCACCTATTCAACATACAATAAATTAAAGGTGAGTCATCCGCGCAACCTTTCACGCCACTAAACCCCATCCCACATCCGGCAGTTTAAGCTAACAAGCACCGGGCGTCATTTCTACCTATAGGAGATGGCACAGCAACTAAGCAAAAGTAGTAAAAGTCTCCGGTTTTGTGTACCTTGCACTTTCTACAGCACAGATTGCTCCCGACTCGCTCGTTGCACCTCGGTCCGCAAGGACAGATCGCGTGCAAAAAAACAAGGGCATCGCAGCAGCGAGCTACTAGCAATTTTGCCTTAAAGATCCGGTAAATTCTTTGCTAAAGCAAGAAGCAAGAGGCACTTCAAAAGGAAGAAGGAACAAGGCAGAAGGAAGAAGGCAGAAGGAAGAAATGCAAATTTTATCCCTCTCCATCCCTCCATCGGCTCATCCTCGACTCAAGCCGTCGCTTTCAGTATCGAGCCATCTTTTAAGAACCGACAGGGGCTTTCTAATTTGCGAAGTGCTCGGCGCTGTTGACCTAAAAGCAAACAAACCAACGCTAAAAAATTGTATTGGGGAATAGCGTGCGGGACATTTGTCTGCACCGTCAGCAGTCAGTTCAAGACAGACAGCAGACAATTAGCACGAAGCCGGTGTCGGGAGAGAATCTCAAAAAAACCTCGCGATCAAACAAGGTGGCTGTGCTCGCGTCTCCACCTATTAACCCGCGCATTTGTTGGGAAGCAGGCACTGCGAGGGCCCGAGGGAGTGCGGCTGATTTCGCCAAAATTAGACTAATTGCTGGAAACAAGAGGATCGATCGCTACATGGAATTTTCTATCGCTGCACTGCTGGCAAATTTTACAGAAGACAAATTAGTGGCCCCTAAAGCATTGGAGAAAAAACTCGACTGCAACGACGCCACCAGTCAACTCAAACTTCAAATCGCATTAGAAGCTCTAGAGAAAATTGGCATATTAGTCAAAGACAAAGGCCGCTATCGCCGAGTAGCTGAAGACGACGTAGTAGAAGCAAAACTGCGCTGTTCGAGCAAAGGATTTTGCTTTGCAATTCAAGACGCCGAAGGCTCAGAAGACGTTTATGTGCGGGAAAGTCACCTCTCGACAGCTTGGAATGGCGATCGAGTTTTAGTCAAAATCATCAAAGAAGGTAGCCGCCGCCGATCGCCCGAAGGCGAAGTCATGCTCATCCTCGAACGCGCCAACCCCTCGGTACTCGCGCGAGTCAAGCAAACCGCCACCCCCACCGGCCGCGTCAGCTACAGAGCAATCCCCCTGGACGATCGCCTGTTGTTTGAACTAGACTTGCTCGCAAATGGCACAAATCTTCAAGAGGCGATCGACCACCTAGTACACGTCGAAGTCAAGCGCTACCCCCTCGGCACGCACCGCCCAGTCGGCAAAGTAGTACAGGTACTCGGTTCCGACGCCGAAGCCGCTGACGACCTCGACATCGTATGCTGCAAACACGACTTGCCGCGATCGTTCCCCGCCGCCGTCATCAAAGCAGCCGAAAATTTGCCCAGCAAAGTAAAAAAAACCGACATCAAAAAACGCCTAGATTTGCGTAACATTCTGACTGTTAGCTTCAGCAAAAACGTACCGGGAACCACCAACAGCGAAAACAATGCTCCTCAAGCCCAGGAGGAAAATCTCTCCGAAGGAGGAGCCGAAAACGAGTTTGATCCGACCTCATTCCTCTCCGATCCGCCAGTGGAACGCGCTTTGTCGATCGAAACCCTGAAGCCCGGCCGGTGGCAAATAGGAATCCACATCAGCGACGCCGCCGAGTACGTGCAGCCAGAAACCCCGATCGACCGCGAAGCCCGCAAGCGAGGCACCGCCGCCCATCTGGGAGAAAAAATCATCGCCGTACTGCCAGAAACCCTCAACGAGCGCTGCTCTCTGCTGCCAGATACCGAACGGCTGACCTTCAGCATACTGCTCACGCTAGATGAATCGGGAGAACTCTTAGAATACGAAATTCAAGCCAGCGTCATTCAAATTGACTACCACCTCACCTACCAGCAAGCTCAAGCAATTATCGAACCAGGCGATGCCGAAGATCACCCTTTATCATCCGCCCTCCGTCCTTTCCTCGATCAAATGTCGGCTGCCTCACAGGCTGCCAGAAAGGCAAGGCTCAAGCGGGGAGCTTTTGAACTAAATTTGCCCGATGCTAACTCTCACTTCGACGACGAAGGGGAATTAGGAGCTTTTGCATTCGCTCTCCCCGCCCAGTCGGCTGTCTCCGAGTTGATGGTACTCGCCAACCAAGCTGTCGCCACTCACCTGCAGGCCTTGGGAGTCCCAGCAATCTACCGCGTCCAGCCGATGCCAGACCCGGCAGACATTCAAGAGTTCATCAAACTCTCCAACAACCTCGGAGGCGAACTGTATCTCGAAAGCGAAGAAGAAGTTTTGCCCTTGGACTTCCAGCGATTTACCCAGCAGTTTGCCGGCCTTAAGTCCGAAAGAGTTCTCACCTACCTGCTAGAAGATACGATGAAGCCCGCTGTTTACAGCACAACTCCCAAGCCGCACTTCGGTTTGGCGCTGTCAGAGGGTTACACGCGCTGCACTTCGCCGCTTTCCCGCTACGCCGATTTGTTGATACTGCGGGTGTTGCAAGCGGTGTTCGAGCAAGGCCGCAGCAGCCGCACAACACGGGCTAAGGAAAAAGTTGACTTGCACCATTCCTCCTGTCACGGTCAAATTACTTGGAATGTTCTCCCCCCAGATTTGCACCACGAATTTGAAACAGAGTTTGCATCGGCCGTGGTACACCTGACGGAACGCGAAAGGGTTGCTGAGGATGCCGAAAGCGATTTGCAGGGATTGAAGAAAACCGGATTGATGAAAGAACGCACCGGCCAAACTTTCCAGGGTTTGATTACAGGCGTGCAGTCTTATGGTTTCTTTGTGGAAATTGAGGTGCGGCCGCCGGAGAGCGATATCCTGCGAGTTGAAGGACTGGTACACGTTTCTTCGCTGAAGGATGACTGGTACGAATATCGATCGCGCCAGCAAACTCTGGTGGGTCGCAAAAACCGCAACCAGTACCGTTTGGGCGATCGGGTGGAAGTTCAAGTCAAGAGCGTTGACTACTACCGCCAGCAAATTGATTTAGTTGCAGTTGGCGGCGGCAGTCAAGCTTTTGATGATGATGAATAATCAGTTGACTGTTGACAGTTGACTGTTAATTTTCCTCAATACTTAGTTGTCATTGTCTAGCAACTAAGTATTTAGAGGTGGGCGAAAAACTATACTCAGCAATCATCAAAAAATAATTAATGACTAATATCAAATCCGATAGCATCGGAATTGTAAAATACAGTAAACAGTTAACAATCACTGACGGTGCAACCGGAATTTATATAATTTATCTGCGTTAATCTGTGTTAATCTGCCTATATCTGCGGTAAAAAGAAGAGAATTTATTTACCGCAGATGACAAGGGAGGAACGCTGATTCACGCAGATGAAAATAAGAGATTTATGAATAATTCCGATGGTAACAGAGTTGATATAACAACTAATTACTAACAGTCAACAGTCAACTAAAAAATAACTAATGACGAATAACTACCCCCTGATTGTAGGAGTTACCGGTGCATCGGGACTGATTTATGCGGTGCGAACTCTGAAGTTTATGTTGGAGGCCGATCGCGCGATCGAACTGGTCGCTTCCAAGTCTACTTACATGGTTTGGCAAAGCGAACAGAACACCCGAATGCCCGCAGAGCCGACGCTTCAAGAGGAATTCTGGCGGGAACAAGCAGGAGTAGCCACAATGGGTAAACTTCGGTGCCATCCCTGGCAAGATGTCGGTGCTAATATTGCTAGTGGCTCCTTTCGCACTCAAGGGATGATCGTTATTCCCTGTAGCATGAGTACGCTGGGCAAATTGGCGGCTGGCTTGAGTTCGGATTTACTCGAAAGAGCGGCCGACGTTCAGCTCAAGGAAGGGCGAAAATTGGTACTCGTGCCTCGCGAAACGCCTTTTAGCTTGATTCACCTGCGGAATTTGACTACCTTGGCGGAAGCTGGAGCTAGAATTGTACCAGCGATTCCTGCTTGGTATCACAATCCGCAAACTATTGAAGATTTGGTAGACTTTGTGGTGGCTCGCGCTTTAGACCAGTTGGGGATTGATTGCGTTCCTCTCAAACGCTGGAAGGAAGAAGAGTAATAATTAGTAATTAGTCATTAGTCATTAGTTATTAGTCATTTACAAATTACCAATTAAAATTTGATATGCGACCTGTATTTTTGCTAGTAATTGTGGTGGGGCTGACTATTTTTGCCCTGCAAAATGTGGAGCCAGCATTATCTCTGGTATTTTTGGGAATTCGATCGCCTGCTGTGCCCTTATCTATCTGGATTTTGGTGAGCATGGCGGTGGGAGCTCTCACATCTTTATTGATTTCTGGTTTGCTGGCTTTTTCAAATTACCTATCTTCAACGCGAACCCGCACCGGCCGATCCAGTCGCAGCCGTCCCGATACTTTCCCCGAAGACGGGAGAACACCTTACACGCCACCTCCCCCTCCTAGAAAACAGGAAATTGACCCGGATCTGAATAGGGAAAATAGCCAAACTCAGGCTGCTGGTTCTTACCGAACAGACTACGGTACGCCGGCCGGTTACAGTTCCCGGACTTTCCTGCAAGAAACTCCGAACCCGGATGGGGCGAAGAATTACGCTCAACCGGGGACTTATGCAGCAGCAGACGATGAGGACGATTGGGTCTCAGATGGCTCAAAATCAGGCTCTCAAGGGGGTGATGACGATTGGGGGGACGATCGTGATTTTCCCGATCGACCGCAGGTAAATGATGTTCCAGCGGCAAATCCGAGGGCTTACGAAGCTCAGCAGGAACCGAAAAGCAAATCTTGGGCTGGCTCAGTATATTCTTACGGCTATAGAGATCCGAGCCAGTCTGGGGTGGGGCAAACTGAGGCTGTATACGATGCGGAGTATCGAGTGCTGGTTCCTCCGGGAGGGGATATTCCTAAACCCGCTGATGAAGCACCAATAAATCCTCTTGCAGAAGCAGAGGATGATTGGGGATTGGATGAGGGTGATGAGTTTGAGGACGATGATGGCCTCAGTGGCGGATCATCGATTAACCTGAAAAAATAGAAAAATATCGGAGGATTTGGCAGTGGATGGGTTGAGGGGAGTAAATATCTATCTTGTCGGGATGATGGGTGCGGGGAAAACAACGGTAGGGCGGATTTTGGCAAAAAAATTAAAATACCGTTTTTTTGATACTGATGAACTAATTGTTCGAGTTGCTAATCAGTCAATTGCTGAGATTTTCGATCGAGAAGGGGAAGAGGCTTTTCGGGAACTAGAAACTAAAGTGCTGGGGGAATTGTCTGCGTATCAAAATTCGGTCGTGGCTACGGGCGGCGGCATTGTGACGCGATCGATGAATTGGGGTTACTTGCACTACGGTGTAGTAGTTTGGTTGGATGTGCCTGTGGATCAATTGTACGATCGACTGCGTTCGGACACCGCTCGACCCCTACTGCAGGAGGGCGAGATCAAATCTAAGCTGCAAAGCCTTTTGAAAGAGCGAGAGCGTTTCTACACTCAAGCAGATGTCCGAGTCTATGCTGGTGTGGGGGAAAGGCCTGAAGCAGTGGCGACTAGGGCGATCGAGGAAATCCAAAAAGTTATCAAATCCGAAACCGGGCCCGATCTCAATTGATACTTTCAGAAACCGGGTTTCTAAGGACTTTTGGTATTAGTTCCCAAAAATAATGCAACTCTACACAAGCTCCCAAGCACCAGATTCATCATTCATTCCCAAAATCTAAAATCTAAAACCTAAAATCTAAAATGGTATGACTTCGGTAAAAATACTGATTTTTGTCTCAGTGTGTCCGTTTAACCATCCAATATTTTGAAATCCACCGGGTTTGAGTGGATGTGAAGCGTAACTTTTATAAGTATGAGGATATGGCGATGGGGAGATTTTATACAACAACTAATGGCAGACTCATCTGATGCGTTAAAGTCGGCTATTGAGTTCTCCCTAAAAATAAAAGGGCCCCACCGCTGAAGGGCTGTAGGGCGCAAGGACAGTTAAACGCTAACTTGATTGTCGGGAAATTTAGCATCAATGCTATCCTCCTATGTGACGATTTTACGATCGTCCATTCACTCATTAACTCTCCCGTATCAAAAAATGTAACCCAGCACCGATCAAATTCCACCTGCCCTATTCTAAAAACAATACCTCATGCATTCTGACTAGCAGCTCCCTAAAGCTGCTTTTTTATTGCGATAAGTTTTTGGGTGCGGGACTTGCGGGATCTTGGCAATAACATTTTGAGCAAAAGTCGCTACAGTTCAATACTGCCATAGGGGTTTTCAGTTCCACCCCAGGTTTGTCGGTAATTGGTAATTAGTAATTAGTAATTGGGAATTAGTAACCCGCAACGGGGAATCGGCAATTGAGATGCTGTACCTCACCAGGCTTGAAAACTGCTATGATTACGGCGCGGAACGGGGAATTAATCCGGTGGGAGATTGAAAAAAAATAAGCTGTATTTATTGAGGGGCGATCTGATAGTTTTCGGCTAAATATCCGTTGCGAGTTATAGAATTTGGTTGGATGAATTTCCCGTTCCTCATTAAGAGAATACGATCCTGCCTGTCCTTGACCAAAACTCGATCGCTCCGCCCAACCCCACACCTGTTAAAGAAATGGTAGCTAATACCGCAAAAGCCCGCCAATTCTTCCAACCAGACATTTGAATATCGAGTCTTGCCAAAGCTCCGGCTGAAATCAAGAGTAAACAAGTAGCAAAAAGGTGCATCCAGGCAAAAACTACCACTGCCACAAAAGCTCCTACAATAATAGAAAGAAAAGCACCAATATCACTCGAAAACCACCGCAAAATTAAGGCCTTTATGCCTCTCAGAGGGAACGCCAAGGCGACAGCCAACACTAAAATTGAAGCTATGGCTAGAAACCAAGTCAGGTGCGGTGGAACATCAAACTCCGATAATTTCCAGCCCAAAGTGAAATAAGTAACAAAAAGTAGAGTTAGGGAAACCCAAGAGTTTTTTTTCATCCAATGGCACAATTAGGAGAACCAGGCAAAAAAAAGATGATGATCCCGATGAGTTTGTACAGTGTCTAGAGGTTAGTAGAAATAGCTTGCACCGGACAAGTGGGGATGCACTGCTCGCAAACGATACACCGCGATCGAGCAAAACTTAGTTTAAGGCTTTCTGGGTCAAGGGTCAAGGCTTCTGTCGGGCAAACTCCCGTACACAAACCGCAGTGAACGCAGATATCTTCGTCTATGAGTATTTCCCGACTGGCTAGGGAAACGCCGATATTTTGCGATCGCATCCAGTCGATCGCCGCTTCTAGTTGGTCGATGTCCCCTGATAACTCTAGCACCAGTTTGCCCACTTGATTCGGAGCCACCTGAGCACGGATAATGTTGGCTGCAACATTAAAATCCTTTGCCAGTCGATAGGTGACAGGCATTTGGATCGATCGTTGAGGAAACGTCAGTGTTACCCGTTTTTTCACCCTGCAAGTCCTCGGTAATTTACAAACAATCTTTGTTATCTTCTGTTTTAGCGCACTTAGTCTAATTACTGCCTTTAGCACAATTTTTTATGAGATGGGTCTGATTATCTCAAAATGTGGTATAATCTGAATCTAATATTTAAAATAAAAACATAGAAATCAAAGCGCCATTTATTTTATGACCCAGAATTCCCCCAAGTCAACTGTTGCCCCCGCCGCCCCAAATCCCGAAACAAAAGTCGCCACGCGCCTCAGAAACTTATTGATCGTGTTAACAGCGATCGCCCTTTCAATATCCATCTTCTTCGGGCTGCAAACCCAAACGCCGTCAAGCAGTCTCACCGACATGGCAAAAGCTTCAACGCCATTAGAAACAGCTTTGGTAAATGGCAAACCGACACTCATGGAATTTTATGCTAATTGGTGCGGTAGCTGTCAGGCAATGGCTAAAGATCTGAGCGAAATAAAACAGAAATACGCCGAACCGATGAATTTTGTGATGCTGAATGTAGACAATGACAAATGGCTGCCAGAAATCACAAAATATCGAGTAGATGGCATTCCGCACTTTGTCTATTTGAACGATAAAGGTAGCGCCGTTGCGGAAACGATGGGCGAAATGCCGCGCAGTATTATGGAAGCTAACTTAGAAGCTTTAATTGCAGGAAAACCTCTGCCACACGTCCAAGCAGGCGGTCAAGTTTCTAATTTTACTCCCCCCACAGGGCCTGTGAAAACAAGTAGCTCTGACCCCCGCGCCCACGGCTCTCAAGTACAGTAAAAGAAGTCATTAGTCCTTAGTCAGTAGTCAGTAGGAATAAGAGGCGTTGCTGATTTACGGTATGAAAGGCTAAATATGCCAGTCATAGAAACCAGTATTGACACAGCTTGCGGATTTTCAACTTATTTTTTTCATACCCTGATTAAGCAACGCTTTAAGTTCAAGTTATGATAAGGCTCACTCGTGGCTAGTGGAAGATGAATATCAGCGAGGTGATAGTAGGCTTTTAGCCTCGGCAATAGTTTGAGACTGTGATATTATGAGGGCGATCGCACCTGACCCAAACCCTACAGTTTTCTTGCTGGAGAAGCTGAGCAGCCAAGTGCGATCGCGTAAGTGGGAAGGTATGGTTAATTCCCTGAAAAGGTGGGGGACTCAATTTAAAATGCCAGCAAGAAAGCGCCGATCATTTGTAAGATATGGATGACAAACTCAATAGACAGTCCCAGTGAGCCGGCCAAGGAGCCGATGGCTGTCGCTATTTCCGTAACACCGGCACCTGAACTGATTAAAGCTATCAACTGGCTAATAATTTCAATAACAGTGGGTACGCTAGTAACCAAGCCAAATAGAGCCGCAACAGAAACAGATCCCACTTTGAGAGCTTCGAGTAGTGCCGTTAGCTGCACGATCGCGTCTGGCCCTTGGGTGTGAATGTAATCTAAAATTTGTGTGATTGCTGCTACAAGTGCATCCATGCTTATTTCCTTTTAGCGTCAAATACCTACGATAAATCAATACTCTTAGTCAACTAACTGAAAAAGCAGTTCAAAAAATAGTCGAATTATTTCAAACCCACTCAAATCCTTTCTCATATCGATACGAGGCAAAAAAACGACTATTTATTAGCTTTAACCCGTAATTTTTCTCACAATTCTTCTATGCTTATCAATGACATCAGCAAACTCTTTGATCGTCTCCTTTTGCTCTTGGGACAGCGGACATTTCAGCTTGGGTTCTTTTTTTTGTTTGTCAGCCATGAGCTTAATACTCCTATGTTTTGCTATAGTTTGTTAGCGGAAAATGCTTGCTTATCTTTGGATAATATCATTATATTTATAGTGATGTCCAGTCATAAAAAGTCAGAAAATGTAAGTTATTTTACCTGACGCTAACTCTCAAAAAAAGTCAAATGTTGCCATCCATGTCAGAAAATGTCATAAAATAGCAGGTATAATAGGCTAAACCCCTAAACTTAACTCACCGATGGACGTTAAAGAAGTCTTGAGATTTGCCGACGACCTGGTTTTCGCTAAGACGGGAGAACATTTGGAGGATTTGCAAGAAGCTATCTTGGGGGGTGTATGGGAAGGTCAAAAATACTCTCAAATCGCAGAAGCATCGCATTGTAGCGAAGGTCACGTCAGGAATGTAGCTTCAAAATTATGGAAGCGTTTATCAAATGTATTAGATGAAGAAGTCACTCCATCCAATTTACGATCGACACTGGAGAGACGACAATTATTCATCATTTCATCAAATTCGGGAAACGATTTTTTTATTGGTAATGTCAATGTCTGTAAGGATAGTCAATCTTCAGAATATCCAGAAAAGCGATCGCCCTCAACCCCCACCTCAGACACCTCCCAACCCCAAACCAGACTAGACTTAGCAGACGCACCTCATATTTCATCATTGTGCGATTCGCCTGATGGCGATAGCTTCGCTTCACGCACATCCGAACTCGCCACCCTCGAAAAATCGATCGTTCAAGACAAGTGCAACCTTGCAGCCATATTAGGAATAAGCGGCATCGGCAAAACCGCACTTTCCCTCCACCTCATCCAAAAAATTCAGCATAACTTTGAATACGTCATCTGGCGAAGTCTCCGCCACTCCCCACCGTTAGAAACTACCCTAAAAAATCTCCTAGAATTTCTCTTAAATAAACCAGAAATCGAACTCCCTAGCAGCATTCCCGATCGCCTTTCCCTATTAATGGAATATCTGCGAAAAACCCCCTGTCTCATTATCCTCGACGACGTGCAAACCATTCTCAGCAGCGGAAAATTAGCAGGAAATTACCGCCCCGAATGCGAAAATTACAGCATCCTCTTCAGACAAATCGGAGAAACAACCCACAACAGTTGCTTAATCCTCAACAGTTGGGAACCACCCAGAGAAATTACCGCGTTAAAAGGTGAAAATTCACAAGTTCGCAGCTTACAACTCAAAGGCATAGGTACAGCAGCAGCCGAAATTTTCCGACAAAAAACTTTACTCAATCCCGAAACATGGGAAAACCTAATTAACACCTACCGAGGCAATCCATTGTGGTTAAAAATAGTCGCCACTACCATTCAAGAAATATTCCGAGGTAGGGTTGCAGAATTTTTAAAATATGATATGCTATTTTTAGGGGAAGAATTGGCTGCAAACTTGCACCCGCAGATAAATCGTTTGTCAGAATTAGAGAAAAACCTCATCTCCCGCCTCAGCCGCGAAGCAAATTCAGTTTCAATAGAGCAATTACTACAAGATGCCGATTTATCGCCCTCTGAGTTATTCAACGGGCTGCAATCTTTGGGGAGGCGATCGTTAGTTGAAATAGAAGAAATGGAGAATGAAACGCTATTCAGCGTTTGTCCTGTGGTGAGACAATATGTAATATCAAATCTAGTTAATTAGCCACGAACTCTGTAGGAAGACGGCAATGCCGTGTCTTCAAAATAGGAGACACGGTATTGCCGTCTTCCTAGCCGCAGCTATGATTTAATATGAAATTATGAATACTGCTGAACCTTCATTAACTAAAACCGAATTAAGAAAATCGCTCCTCCACACCCGCAAATCCCTATCAGCACAAGAATGGAGACAAAAGAGCGATCGCATCTGCAATCATCTCCAAAACTCGCCCCTATTCACCCAAGCAAAAACAATCCTCGCCTATTTCAGTTGTCGCCAAGAACCAGATTTAAGTCCCCTATTTGTAACTCCCCGCAAATGGGGATTTTCCCGCTGTGTAGGCAAAGAGCTATCCTGGCACATCTGGCAGCCCGGAGAGGCTTTACATACTGGAGCTTATGGCATACTCGAACCCCTGCCGGATGCTCCTAAAATAGACCACTCAGAAGTAGATTTAATGCTCGTACCCTCAGTAGGCTGCGATGTGCGTGGCTATCGCTTGGGCTACGGCGGTGGCTATTACGATCGAATGCTTAGTTTAGCTGAGTGGGAATCAAAAGTTACGATCGGCATTATCTTTGAATTTGCCTTGCTCGCCCAGCTACCAGTTGACTCCTGGGACAAAGCGCTGCACGGAATTTGCACGGAAAGCCATTTGACAATCGTACAGCAAAAATTAAGAAGGTCGATCGAGCAATAAATTTTCAGAAATTATCCCTAGATCCATGTTTATATATATTCTATTTAGGACTTGCACAAGTCTTTTTGAATCTAGAATCTAAAACCTAAAATCTAAAATACTATGGCCCAGCGCTACGTTCGAGTTAAAACAACACAAGGACACATCCATTACGGTTTACTGCAACTAAGCCACAGCGTTCAAGTATTTGATGCACCGCCCTGGTTAAAAGGACAACCAACCGATTTGGAACTTTCACCAGATACTTACCAAATTCTCGCCCCGTGCTCTCCCTCAAAAATTGTAGCCGTAGGCAAAAATTATGTCGATCACGCCGCCGAGATGGGAACCCCAGTACCCGAAGAACCCCTGTTGTTTTTCAAGCCTCCGAGTGCCGTCATCCCAGCAGGTGCAGAGATTCGTTATCCGCAGCAGTCGGAAAGGGTAGACTACGAGGGAGAATTAGCCCTGGTAATTGGCGAACATTGTACCAACTGTACTCCCGAACAAGCACACAGCAAAATTTGGGGCTATACGATCGCCAATGACGTAACAGCTAGAGATTTGCAAAAGCGGGACAACCAGTGGGCGAGGGCCAAAGGGTTCGATACATTTTGTCCCTTGGGGCCTTGGATTGTCCGCGAACTGAGTCCTGCAGCACAGTTGCAGACTTTTATCAATGAGAGCGAGCGACCGGTACAGTCATCCCAGATCGATCGCATGGTTTTTTCCCCAGACTTTCTCGTCTCCTACATCAGTCAAATAATGACCCTAATTCCCGGCGATGTGATACTGACTGGAACGCCACAAGGAGTAGGGCCGCTACAAATAGGCGATCGAGTCCGCATCGAAATTGAAGGCATCGGCAGTCTTGAAAATACAGTAGTTATTAGTAATGGGTAAGTGGTAATTATCACCAACAACTGTCAAGTGCCAACAGCCAACTGCCCATTGACTAACGTACCTGCATATAAACAGCATCCGAAAGCGGAGGAATCTCTGCATAGCGTCCCAAAAGCGACTGCACAACTGCATAGACAAATGCAGCAAAAGCGCCCAAAAACACCATGTTATACAGAGTTTCCGTAATAAATGCGACTTGTAAGCCGTTAGAAAACGGCAAAACCAGACCGCACAGCATCAAAACAATGTCTAAAAGAATTGCCTGCATCGCATTAAAACGAATGAAGTGACTGATGTTTTCGTTTCTAACTACTCCTAAATACAGAGCAAAGAAGATAATCAAGCTAGCAAAGGGCAAACTATAAATTTGCATCAAAGGAGCTAGCGGTATCAACAACAGTTGCAGGACAGGAAACTGTGTAAACAGAAACCTGCCAAAGGCAAGCCCGTCAACCAACGGGAGCAAATAAGGCAAAGAAGCAAAAATCCGGTCTGGAACAGTTGTAGATCCGCGCCAAGTCATAATGAACTCTCCTGAGTCGATCGATTAACTATGAATTCCATTAAACTCAGGATAACGCAGCAGCAGGGTTTGTGTTTCGACTCTGCCGGAACTTGCTTTTCACTCAGCAGGGAGCAGCCTCAACTACCAACGGCAGGCTTTCTTATTTAATATTGGCAATGACGAAGCCCATTTGACACTCGTACCGATCGGGCAAATTTTCCGTAGGTTTAGCAACTGGATGTCCACAGCGAAGCTCTCCACCGCTCCAGCGCGGTTGGCCAGTGCGATCTGCCAGCAAACAACTTTGGCAAACACACTGAGGGGCAAGCATCTGATTTTCCATTAAAATGACTAACATTTGATACCTCCGACAGGTTTCACACCAGTAATTTCATTGTATGTCAGGAGTTGGGGACAAACGGCTTAACCTGAACACAACGTAATATTTATATCAATGGGGCGAAATCCGTAGTACGGTATAAGATCCCCAATTCCCAATCCCAAATTTGTCAAGAGGTTGATTATTGTGACGGACACTAACTTAGAATTCCTTTCCAAAACCGATCCGCTGATTGCCGATTTAATCGGGCAAGAGCTCCAGCGGCAGCGGGATCACCTAGAACTCATCGCCAGCGAAAACTTTACCTCCGCAGCGGTAATGGCAGCTCAAGGCTCAGTGCTGACCAATAAATACGCCGAAGGCCTGCCAGCGAAACGGTACTACGGCGGCTGCGAATTTATTGACGGCATCGAGCAAATTGCGATCGATCGCGCCAAACAGCTATTTGGAGCCGCTCACGCCAACGTTCAGCCCCACTCCGGCGCTCAAGCCAACTTCGCAGTATTTTTGAGCTTGCTGGAACCCGGAGACGGAATAATGGGCATGGATTTGTCCCACGGCGGGCACTTGACCCACGGTTCGCCAGTGAACGTATCCGGCAAATGGTTCAAAGCTTTTCACTACGGCGTCAGCCAAGAAACAGAACAGCTCGACTACGACGAAATTTTGGCACTTGCCAAAGAAAACCGACCGAAATTGCTAATTTGTGGCTATTCAGCATATTCGCGAATTATCGACTTTGAGAAGTTTAGAGCGATCGCCGACGAAATCGGAGCCTACCTGCTCGCCGACATCGCCCACATCGCCGGGTTAGTCGCCACAGGGCATCACCCCAACCCCCTCCCCCACTGTCACGCAGTCACCACCACCACTCACAAAACCCTGCGTGGCCCCCGTGGTGGCTTGATTATGACCAATGACCCGGAATTAGGTAAAAAGTTTGACAAAGCAGTTTTCCCCGGCACTCAAGGTGGCCCCTTAGAACACGTCATTGCGGGCAAAGCAGTAGCTTTCGGCGAAGCCTTAAAGCCTGAATTTAAAACTTATTCCGGTCAAGTAATTGAAAATGCGCGCGCATTAGCTGCACAGTTGCAGCAGCGGGGTTTAAAACTCGTTTCCGGCGGCACGGACAATCACTTAATGCTAGTTGATTTGCGATCGGTAAACATGACAGGCAAACAAGCCGACCAATTAGTCAGCGGTGTGAATATTACTGCTAATAAAAATACCGTGCCTTTCGATCCGGCATCGCCCTTTGTCACTAGCGGTTTGAGACTCGGTTCGCCGGCGATGACCACCAGGGGAATGGGAACAGCAGAATTTACCGAGATTGGCAATATTATTGCCGATCGCCTGCTAAATCCAGATGATGAAAGCGTCGCAGCCGACTGCCTGCGTCGAGTAGCAGCACTGTGCGATCGCTTCCCCTTATATCCCCACTTGTACTTAAAAGTGCCGGCATTAGCTTAATTTTCCTGATCGGCAATGGGAAATTGGTAGTTGGAAGTGTACGGGTAAAAGGGTAAAAGAGCAGGAAAAGATTGAGAGTTGCCGGTAGCGATATTGACAAGCGGTTTTCACCAAAAATATCGATCGCCAATACGGTTTTTAGTAAAGATATTTGTCGGGCGGGGCTGGTTTGACTAACGGTATTTGTCGGTTGTGAAAGATACCGCTCAACTGGGCCCGCTCGCCAAATATCGACTTTTTTGCTCGCGAAAAAGTCGATATTTCAAATCGTTAATTCGAGAGTTATGAATGAACAACCTGACTATTCGCCCCAGGGTAACTGCCATTGTGGCAAATCTCCGACTCCCAAACCCCCAGTCGCTCTTCAAGATGTTTCCTTGTTATAAGCCATCTGAAATGTAGTAGACTCTGCCTGACAGCCTAATTGCCCCGCACTATTTAAAATTGATTTCAGATGCCGTACCAGTATCTGTACCACATACTCGCTTTCCTGGTTTCTGCGATCATCGTCCTCTGGAGTACGCCAATAGTCAAAAAAATTGGTCTCAAAAGCGGGCGAGTCGATCGACCAGGCGAGCGAAAAGTCCACAAGCGCCCTATGGTGCGCTTGGGAGGAGTGTCCATCTTTCTCGGCACTATCACTGCCCTCTTATTTGTCTGGCTCTCAGGAGGCTTCATTGATGCTAACGGACAAGTTCTCAATCCCAAAGACGAATACGAAATTTGGGGAGTAACCCTCGGCGGCATCGGATTCTTCCTCATCGGTTTAGCAGACGACCTATTTTCGCTATCGGCATTAAAACGCTTGCTCATGCAAATTGGCGTATCCAGCATCGTTTGGATGGCAGGCGTACAGATTGAGTTTCTGACAGTTCCCTCCTTGGGACTGACTAATATTGGCTGGCTGAGCTTGCCAATTACCGTGATTTGGCTCGTCGGCATGGCGAATGCCATCAACTGGATTGACGGTTTGGACGGTTTAGCGGCCGGAGTTTCAGGGATTGCAGCAGTTGTGATGCTGATTGTCAGTCTGGCGATGCACCAACCGGCGGCGGCCCTGATTGCAGCGGCTTTAGCTGGCGGGGCCTTGGGATTTCTGCGCTACAACTTCAATCCGGCTCAAATCTTTATGGGAGATGGCGGGGCTTATTTTATCGGGTTTACTCTCGCTGGAGTGGGAGTAATTGGGTTAGTTAAAACTACGGCTGTTACTTCTGTGTTGCTGCCATATTTAATTTTAGCTGTACCGATTTTAGATATGTCGGCGGTGATTCTCGATCGACTTCGCAACGGCAAGTCACCGTTTATTGCTGACAAGCGCCATCTCCACCACCGACTTCTAGAAGCCGGACTATCCCATCGATTTGCGGTTTTATTTATTTACTCACTGACACTGTGGGTGGGAAGTTTAGCCCTAGCTTTTTCGCTTCCGAGCGGCGTAATTTACGCTATGGGTGCAACAAGTTTGCTGGGATATGCTAGCTGGAAAGTTTGGAGACACGCTCGATAGTTAGTTGACGGTTGACGGTTGACGGTTGACTGTTGACTGTTGTCATTCCCCAATTAATTCCCCAATCTAAAATCCAAAATCTAAAATCTAAAATTGAATGGTTGCTGAAATTATTTGTGTTGGCACTGAATTGCTGTTAGGCGATATTCTTAATAGCAATGCCCAGTTTTTAGCCAAAGAATTAGCAAGTCTGGGAATCCCTCACTACTATCAAACAGTGGTGGGGGACAATCCAGAACGTATCAAACAAGTGTTAGAAATCGCTGTCAGTCGATCGCAGCTTTTAATCTTCACCGGAGGCCTGGGGCCCACACCAGACGATCTGACAGTCGAAACGATCGCCGATTTTTTTGGGGTTCCCCTCATCGAAAAGCCGGAAATTATCGCAGATATCGAATACAAATTTGCCCAGCGGGGACGCACCATGAGTCCCAGCAATCGCAAACAAGCTTTAATTCCAGAAACTGCCGACATTCTGCCGAACCGCAGCGGTTCTGCACCGGGCATTATTTGGCAGCCGGTTTCTGACGTGACAGTAATGACATTCCCCGGCGTACCGGCGGAAATGCACTTGATGTGGCAAGAAACCGCCGTTCCTTATCTGAAAAATGGCGGCTGGTGCAGCGCCACTATTTACAGCCGCACATTGAAATTTTGGGGGATTACTGAGTCGGCATTGGCCGAAAAAGTAGATAGTTTTCTGAATTTAACTAATCCTACTGTGGCTCCCTACGCCAATCACGGCGAAGTCAAACTGCGAATTTCGGCCCGCGCGGAGTCGTCCTTAGCTGCGAAAAACTTGATTGAGCCGATCGAACAACAGTTGCTGCAGATTGCTGGCCTAGACTGTTACGGTGCCGATACCGATACCCTAGCCTCGACTGTCGGTAAATTGCTGCTGTTGGCTGGCGAAACTCTTAGCGTGGCTGAATCCTGCACGGGAGGCGGGTTAGGAGCGATGCTGACCGGTGTTGCCGGGAGTTCGAGGTACTTTTTGGGCGGGATTATTTCTTACGACAATCGGGTTAAGGAAGGATTATTAGGTGTTAATCCGCAAGATTTAGCCGAATTTGGGGCAGTCAGCCACCAAGTGGCAAAACAAATGGCTGCGGGAGTGCAATCTCGCCTCAACACCAGTTGGGGATTGAGCATTACAGGCATCGCCGGGCCCGGAGGCGGCACAGACGCTAAACCTGTCGGACTGGTTTATATCGGTTTAGCGGGCCCCCGCGGCGACGCAGAAAGTTTTGAATACCGCTTTGGCGATGCCCGAGGCCGCGATTGGATTCGGAATCTGAGTAGCTGTACGGCGCTCGATCGGCTGCGGCGTAAATTATTGTTGGCAAAAGCTTAGAAAAAATCCTACGATTGGTCAATTGTCAACAGTCAACCGTAAGCTTAAGCTTTATTTAACACTCTATACTCCGATATAATTCGGCAATTTTCCTTTTGCCTCTTGATTATCTGTAAAGATTCGTTATGATAATAAGATAGGACTGATTGGCCAAGATACTGACTCTCTCCATTGCTCAAAACAACCAGCAAGTGAGAAAGCAAGTTTGACCTTTGGTTTCAAAGTCGTGCTTGCTTATTTTCAGATATTTAGCCGTCGGTTTAGCAATCTAGACTATAAAAAAAGGAGCTATCCGTTCAATGGAAGACATTGAAAAGGTGCTGGAACAAATTAAAGAATGGGTTCGCAAGCTGATAGAAGGACTGCTGAGTCCCGAACCTGAACCGGAACTCGAACCTATTCGTATTCCTGTCAACCAACCTAGGAATCGCAGGTAGTCGGGACTGAATTAGAACTTTGAGGTTTAAGGTTTGACGTTTGAGGTGGCAGACTCGTTCTAAATCTCATGTCAAAACTCTCATAATTTTTGTTGCACTGGAAATTTTAAAATTGTTAAATATCCTGGTACTTCACGGCCCTAATCTGAATCTATTGGGTCAGCGAGAACCTGGAGTTTATGGTTCTGCGACTTTAAATGATATCAACAAGTTGCTAGAACGAGAAGCGCAAGCCCTCCAGGTGCAAGTCTCAATTCAGCAGTCGAATCATGAAGGGGTATTGGTGGATGCAATTCACTCAATGTTAGGGCAGCACCAAGGCTTATTGATTAATGCTGGAGCTTATACTCATACGAGTGTGGCAATTAGAGACGCGATCGCCGCGGTGAATATCCCTGCGGTAGAAGTTCATCTGAGCAATATTTACCGGCGGGAAGCTTTTCGGCACCACTCGTTTATCGCAGCAGTGGCGATCGGGCAAATCAGCGGTTTTGGCTCAGAAAGTTATCGGCTGGGGTTGCAAGCTCTAGTTAGTTACCTGATTAAAAATTAAAAATTTACCGATTATAGCGATCGGATGAGGGCAGGTTTTAGATGGAAAACCAGCCCTTATATGTTTGAGTTGAATTCCAATTAATCACAAGAGTTAGGCAAAGAAGGAAACCAGGAAGAATTCTAAATTACCAATTACTAAAAACTTGAGTTAAATTCAAATGCGGCATTCCCTGTTGAACAAGTTTCAAGGAACCATCCTGGGGGCAGTTTTAGGAGACTCTATAGGCCTGCAATACCAGAGGCAACTCGTGGGTATTCCCCCCCAAACAGAAGACTTGCAGCCGATTTTACAACTGACGAAACACCAACAATTGACCGTAAGTGGCGCAACATTGGGGTTGAATTATGTCAACAGTAAAATCCCAACTGGCAAAGACTCATCGGCATCCGGGAGACTTGCGGTAGCGTGCGCTCAAAGTTTAATTAGGTGTAGAGGTTTAGATTTAAAAGATTGGCGCGATACTTGGGAAGCATTTGCCAAGTCGCAAATCTACCATCCCCGCAACAGTGAGTTTCAAACCCTGCTTAACCCTGGTGAAGCTGCCGTGGCTGCGCTGCCATCCGCGATGTTTTTTCACGAAAATAAAGCCAAGCTGCGAGAAAAAATCATGCTGGCGATAGAGGTGTGGCACAACGAAAACCAGCCAGAATGGGAAACAGCAATTTTAGCAGTAGCATATACGCTCGCCCGATCGCTCAAAGAAAGACTTGACCCCGCGACAGCGATCGAGCAAACACTTGCCTACCTGAAAACAGATAATGCCTTAACAGAGCTGCTGCTCCAAGTGCAAATACTACTAGAAAAGGGAGCCGATTTAGAAACAGCCGCCACTCATCTGTGCAAAAGCGCCACAGCTTTGCGAGAAAGACAGGGCGAAGATGAAAAAAAATTACAAACCGAGTCAATTGTCAACCCTGGAAATTTCATTCCCATTGCCTTAGCTTTCTACTGCTTTTTGAACACCCCAGAAGACTTGCGGTTGTCCGTGGTGCGGGCCGCCCGCTGTGGCATAGCCGGACAAATAACCTGCGCTTTGACGGGAGCTTTGTCTGGAGCCTATAACGGCGTTGCTGCGATTCCTGTAGAATGGCGACAGGTATCTTCGGCTGAGCTTAAATCCCAGCAGCTAGCCGACGGCCAAGAACCTTCGCTCTGGCGAACTGGCAGCGATGTAAAAATTGTAGAGTTAGCAAATAACCTGTTTGCTGTTTGGGCAGGAGTTTACAGCCCAGATGCCCGACTGGATTCCGCAGCGCTAGCCCGATCGGTGGCTGCACCTTATGTCATTAGACCTCGTAAAGTATAAAGTTGGGAACTTTTGACGGTAAGGGGAAACCAGAAATTAGCAATTAGAAATTAACAAGTCAAAAGCAAAAGTGGAAGGAGAGCGACAATTAAAGATTAAAAAGTGAAAAATTAAATCGGACACGCCTGCCCCAACAAGCCAGGTTTAAACGAGAATACGGGGTTGGAAAACGAAGAATCTACGGAGAAACAAGGTTTTTAGCCCTCGCGCGCGAGTTCTGTTCAAGACAGACAAGGGAAGCAAAGAAGCTGCTTGCGTTGTTGGCCACCGTCAGGAAAGCCAACTGCTGGCAATAGTCAGGCAAAGTAGCCTGGAGGGTTGAATATTCAGCCACGGTAGTTCGGATAAAATCAATCAAGATGCATAGTCAGAAATTCTGACAGAGCTGCTGGATAACAGTGATATATCTTCGACACAAATGAATACGCTCTCCTCATTGATGCGGCAGATTGAGCAGCTAGGGGCTGCGCGCTCACTGCGCCAACACATTGCTAAAGTGCAAAATGGCAGCAGCAAAGCAGATACCTCACGCGCTGGCGGGCCTCTCCTGAGCCGTTTGTCGCGCCCGAAATGGATTCTTCCCGAGACTTTTACTACTAAATTTACAAGTAAAACCTCCAAATCAAGCCTCAAAAATCAAGCTCGTTCCCCTATGTTGGCGCTGGTAGCGGTAGTTTCCCTAAGCAGCACTCTGGGCCACCGCTTCTACAACCAGCCGAAGCTGGATGTGGGGACGAAAGCTCCTCAGACGATTAAGGCTCCTGCTACTGCTAGCATCCCCGATTACAAAACTACTGAAGAACAGCGGAAAGCAGCGCGGAGCGGGGCTGTAGCGATATTAATGCTGGATTCTGCGGTCGATAGACAAATTTATCGAGAATTACAACAATTTTTGCAGCAGGGAAGCGAGCTGCGGGAAGCGGTAGGCCCGTTTCCGTTTGCGAGTCCCTCGGTGCTCTCAAATGCGGCTCAGATTTACTTGCGGGGCTGTCCCGAGTGGGAGTGGCGATCTATTGTGGCGCAAGCGGGGGACAAAAGTGCAACTTCCGAGCGATTGAGTTTGGATTCCGCCGCAATTGCTGCGGCAACAGATAACAAGTCTCAGCAAGATGCGATCGCTCAACTGCAAGCTTACAGCCGATCGGTCCGGGCAGCAGAGTTTCAAAGCCTGACAGAAACTATTTCCTCTGCTCGCCGCCGCTATCTCAATGCTGTGGAGGCGCTGGGACAACCCTCGGTTTTGGGGCTGCCACAGATTTACGATACTTCGCTGTTTGATTTGTCGGATGCAGCTTGGCAGAAAACCCAAACCGGTATGAGTCGGGCGGCAAAAAGGATGGTGGCTCAAGGTATCCCGCAGGGGTTGCCAAAAGAGATTTTGAAAGAAGCTGTGAAGCTGCAAGTTGCTGATGAAGTGCCGTTAGAGTCCCAAGCTTTGGCGGTGGAGGGTTTAACAGCGATTTTGCAGCCAAATCTGGTGAGAGATCGCGAGGAAACCAAACAGCTAGCTGAATTAGCGGCGCAAAAGGTGAAACCCGTCATGATCGCAGTAGATCAGGGCGAAATAATTGTTGTGCAAGGAAAAGAGATCTCGCAGGAAGATTTCGTGTTGCTGGACTATTTTGGTTTAAGCCGGCGGGGGGTGAATTGGCTGGGGCTGACGGGTTTTGTTTGTTTAGTCGCGGGGGCAATTGCGATCGTACTGCTGGTGGAAAGGCACTACCGGTTGCGCCGCAGAGATCATTTGCTATTGCTGCTGCTGACTTTGAGCGCGCCGGTGCTGGTGAGTTTGGGGCTGCCTTGGACGAGTTTGCCGGCGATCGGGATTTTAGCGGGTGGCTTCTACGGTTCGGCGGTAGGAGTGACTGTGGTGGGGCTGCTGTCGGTGCTGCTGCCCGTTGGCTTAAATGTGGAGTTGATTCATTTAGTCGCTAGCGGGGCGGGGGGATTGCTAGGCGCTTTTATGGCTGGGCGGCTGCGATCGCGCGAGGAATTGGCTCTTTTGGGCTTGGCTCTTGGGTTGACTCAGGGCACGGTTTATCTGGTGGGGACTTTGATTGCCAGCGCCGCTGTCGGTGCGATTTGGTACGTCGTGCTCGGTACTGTGGGCGCGCAAAGTTTGGCCGGTTTGGCTTGGAGCGTTGTGGCGATCGGCATCAGCCCTTATTTGGAACACGTTTTTGACTTGATTACGCCGACTCGGCTGGCGGAACTTGCCAATCCCAACCGCCCGCTGTTGAAGAAATTGGCTGCCGAGGCTCCGGGGACTTTTCAGCACACGCTGTTTGTGGCGAGTTTGGCGGAGGCTGCGGCCCGGGAACTCGGCTGCAATGTTGAGCTGGTCAGAGCTGGAACATTATACCACGATATTGGAAAAATGCACGACCCGCTCGGATTTTGTGAAAATCAAATGGGTGGAGGTAACAAACACGATGAAATTAATGACCCTTGGGCGAGCGCGGAGATTATTAAAAAGCACGTTAGCGAGGGCTTGGTGATGGCGCGGAAGCATCGATTGCCGAAGGCAATTCAGGCGTTTATTCCCGAGCACCAAGGTACAATGTTAATTGCTTATTTCTACCACCAAGCGCAGCAAATTGCTGCCAAAGAAATAGAAGATTTAAAGATTGCTTTGCCAGATGCCGATAATTCAAAGTTAACAATCGCAAGTCGCCAAGTGAGGGAGGAGGATTTTCGCTACGATGGGCCGATTCCGCAGTCGCGGGAAACCGGGATTTTGATGCTGGCGGATTCTTGCGAGGCTGCTTTGCGATCGCTCAAGGATGCTACTCATGAAGAGGCTTTGAATATGGTTAATCGGATTTTGAGGGCTCGCTGGCAGGATAATCAGTTGATTGATTCGGATTTAACGCGGGAGGATATGTCTCTAATTGCGGAGATTTTTGTGCGAGTTTGGGAACAGTTCAATCACAAGCGGATTGCTTACCCTAGTGCAGTTTTTACTCCTAGGTAGGAGGAAATTTTTAGTTAAGACAAATCAGCTCGCATTTCAGTTGTGAATGAGATTTCATTGCGATTGGCCCCCGCGAATAGCCATGCACTTCAGAATTGTCGCTGACAATTACCACAGGTTGTTTGATTCCTCAAAACTCCGAATAGTCGATATCTCTTTCGCCGGCTAGGTGCGATCGCAATTTTTGCCAGTCTGGGGCATCGATCGCATTTGCAAAAGCGATGATAGTATCTACAACCCCCGCGCAGTCAACAATCCAGTGGATTTCTGGTCGTTCCTACATCACAAATAAATTTTGTGAGTTGTGAGTTCAAAAGATTTTAATTTTTAACCGCAGATGAACGCGGATCAACGCCGACTTTTTATCTTGATTCTATCCTTTGACTCCAGCAGCGGTTTCTGTTGGCACAATGTATTTTTGCAAGAGCAAAAATAGTCCTAAAACAGGAACAATAGAAATAATCGAACCCGCCGCAACTAAACGCCAATCTAAAGAAAATGTCCCGGCTAAATTGGCTACCCCTAGAGGTAAAGTGTAATATTCCGGTCTGTCTAAAACTAGCAGTGGCCATAGAAAGTCGCTCCAAGAACCGATTAATACGAAAATTCCTAGAGTGACTAAGGCTGGCTTAATTGCCGGAATCATGACGTGCCACCAAATGCCTAATTCGCTGCAGCCGTCGATGCGGGCCGCTTCTTCTAGTTCTTTGGGAACTGCTAGGAATGCTTGTCGTAATAAAAATATGCCGAAGGCTGAGGCTAGTCCGGGAAAGATTACGCCTAAATAACTATTTTTGAGTCCGAGTTGTACAGTCAATATGTATAGGGGAATCATGACTATTTGGAAAGGAATCATGATTGTGGAAATGATTGTGATTAAGATGGCTTCGCGGCCGCGAAATTTGAGTCTGGCTAAGGGGTAAGCGGCAAGGGCACAAAAGAGGACGTTGATGCTAACTGTGAGGCCGGCAATTAGGGTGCTGTTGAACAGGTAGCGGCCGAAGGGGTTGGTTTGCCACACTTTGATGAAGTTTTCGAGGGTTGGCTGTTGTGGCCACAGTTGCGGGGGAAATTGAAAAATGTTTTCGTTGGGGGATTTGAGGGAGGTACTGAGCAGCCACAGCAAGGGAAACAGCATTAAAAGTGCGATCGCGCTCATGATGCTGTATGTCCACAGGGTGTTCCACGGCGAGGGAGTGTTGTTTGGGGAATTTGGTTTTTTAGTTTTGAGATTGTTCATTGTTGGGATATGATAATAAGTCCTTGCTTCGTGAGAAGCCTTGTTGTCCATAAGGGGATTATTGCCATGAAACCGTTTATTTACGAAACTATGTACATTCTGCGCCCTGATTTGGGTGAAGAAATGACAGACCAGGCGATCGCTAAATATCAAACTATTTTGCGCGATCAAGGTGCTGAAAACATCGAAACTCAGCACCGTGGCAAGCGCCGTTTGGCTTACGAAATCGGCAAGCACCGGGACGGAGTATACGTTCAAATGAACTATACAGCTCCGGGCGCTGCAATTTTTACCCTGGAGCGCGCGATGCGTCTGAGCGAAGAAGTGATTCGCTATTTGACAATCAAGCAAGATGTGCCAGATGCACCTGAAGCGGAAGCGGAAGCTGAAGTCGCCGAGTAGCATTGGTGTCAACTTAACGTCTTATGTGGTACCAGTCTACTGTTTGACGATTAGGGCCGCTTATTCCCCGGCACGCCTTTCTTCAGGGCTACCCTGTACACACAACTTGAAAACTAACGTCAGAGCCTTTCGCTCCCCGTGGCATCCTCGTGAACAAGAGGCTAGGGGGATCTCTGGAATTGTGGGTACAGCATAGTTTCTTAAGGGCGGGACTTGATGTTGATTGAAATTATAGGTGAATAATGGGCGATTGTTTTTCTAGGGGAGGACGATCGCTCTTTTTTGTGGGGAGGCTGCGGGGACTTAATCTATTTTTATCAACAAAGAAAGTTCGCTTTTTGAGGATGGCGAGGGCGATTCACTTAGCCCAACTCTATTATCTAGTTGACTACAAAAAACTTGATTGTGCTTGAGCAGAGCGGCTTAATCATTCTAAATCTAATTGTGATTCGCTACTTATTAAATTTACTGCTAACTAAGGCACATTCGACTTCCTTGAGAGGCAAAATTCTGCATCTATAGCTCTGAACCAAACTATAAAGTTATTTTTGCCCTTGGCAATTAGGTAGCCGCTAAAATGTGGCTCTTAGAAGAGGAATATTGTCAAATTTTGCCAACTGCTGCTTGAGGTTGGGGCTCAATCAACTAGCCCAAGCTCGATCGCACTCCCTGCAACCTCGATCGAGATTCTCGCCCCATAGCCCAATTGTAAAGTTTTGTGACAATTTTAATTTGGTAGCTTTAGATACAGAATTGTCTGTTATAGTGATAGAAGAGAAGAAAAAACCAGCTCAACATTAATCTAAAGAATACGGAGGAACCCCCTATGTCTACTGAAAATCAAGCTCGCTCTCTGATGATGCGCCACCACCAACTGGTGAAGAACCGCCAGCAATCCATGCTCAATCGCACCGCCACCGAAGTCGGGATGGAAGATACGCACTACTGGGGTCACATTCAAGGCAAACCGCAGCCCAGTTTTCAAGCCAGTTACGATCGCAGCAACGCCACCATGAGCTAGGGCAAGCTCAATTTCGACAATTGTCTACGAAGTTATTACCTATAATTTGGAGAAATCAGTTATGTCAACTCAAGAACAAGCCCGCAACCTGATGATGCGCCATCAACACGTAGTCAAAAACCGTCAGGAATCCATGCTGAGCCGTGTGGCTGCTGAAGTGGGTTTAGATGCTGGTTCTCCAGCGAATATTGATCGCAAATAACTCCTTTTTTCAACGGCGAGATAGTTGAATCGAGTTTGTTGTTTGCCAGCTAAAAATTAATAATGTCAATTACAAAACCGTCGCGACTTCTTCTTGAGTTCTAACTCTAGATTGGAAGCCGCGATTAGTTTTATGCGGAATTGGGAATTGGGAATTGGTAATATCTCGCTCGTACTGCTTGTATAGAGAGCCGTTTGAGCAAAGGGTGAGCTAAACCAGAGTGGGATAGCCTCAAAAGTATACATCACAAACCATAAAAGACGTTTGTGCCGAGAAACTTGATATAATCCCCTTTCAGCAGATTGAAGGCTAGTAGGGAGGTCATCATGTCGGACTGGAAAGAAATTGACGGCGGAGTTACAGCACCCAGAGGGTATCGAGCATCGGGAATTACAGCGGGTTTGAAGCCTTCAGGCTTGCCGGATTTAAGTTTAATTTTGTCAGAGGTAGACGCGATCGCCGCCGGAGTCTTCACCACATCGACTGTCCGGGCCGCTTGCGTGGACTACTGCCGCCAGCGTTTGCAAGCTAAACCCAGCGCGAAAGCAATTTTGTGTAATGCGGGACAAGCTAATGCTGCTACGGGCGAACAAGGTTTGGCAGATGCCCTCGAAAGTGCCAAATTGTTGGGAGAAGCGCTGAATATTCCTCCAGAATCGATTCTTTTGGCCTCCACTGGCGTCATTGGACAGCGGATAAAAATGGAGCCGCTGAGGGCGGCAATTCCCCGATTAGTTGCTGAGGCATCGGAAACTGGTTCTAATGCGGCGGCTAAGGCTATTTGTACGACTGATTTAGTGCCGAAAACGATCGCCCTGGAAACCATGTTTGGCGATCGACCCGTCCGCATCGGCGGCATCTGCAAAGGTTCGGGAATGATTCACCCTAATATGGCAACAATGCTGGCATTTGTAACTTGCGATGCAGCAGTGTCATCGCATTTGTGGCAAGAAATGCTGAGTCGGGCGGCTAACAGAAGTTTCAATCAAATTACTGTAGACGGCGATACCAGTACCAACGATTCGCTAATTGCTTTGGCAAACGGTCAATCCCGCACACCGGCAATTACGGAAATGGGGGCAGATGCTGAAAAATTAGAGGCGATGCTGACAGAAGTTTGCGTGCATTTAGCAAAGGCGATCGCCCGCGACGGCGAAGGTGCAACTTGTTTGGTGGAAGTGCAAGTTAGTGGGGCGCTGGATGAAGTTTCTGCGAGTAAAATTGCCAAAACAATTGTCGGTTCTTCTTTGGTGAAAGCTGCTATTTTCGGACGCGACCCGAATTGGGGCAGAATTGCGGCGGCGGCGGGGCGCGCTGGCGTACCTTTCGATCAAGAGAATTTGCGGATTCAATTGGGGGATTTTTTGATGATGGAAAACGGACAACCTAAAGAGTTTGATCGCGCGGCTGCAAGTAATTATATGAAAGCGGCTGCAGAGGGCGAATATTTGAAGGCTGATACGGTTGTAATTCAGGTTAGTGTTGGGAATGGCAGCGGTTTTGCGAAAGCTTGGGGATGCGATTTGAGTTACGACTACGTGAAGATTAATGCGGAGTATACGACTTAAATAAGTCCAGGCGGTTAGAAGTCCGGGCGGTTAGAAACCGCGCCTACACAAACAAAACCAGACGATAGAAAGTTGAAGGCAAATTTCACACAATTTAAACTAAAATCCCCCCCCAGGGGGGAAATCCAAAAATCTGAAACTTGTGTTCAGCGAGTGAATCTCTGTTTTTTTGCTCCTCCTTTGAAAATCCTTGAAGTTCTTACAAATATCAGCGTTCTATGATTTTCACTAAAGATAGCTAAAAATCTTACTCAGACTAAATTCCAACGCTTTTTAAGCTTATTACCAATAAGTGTAATGTATTACCTTTTCCTTTTCCAAAAATTGCTAATGCTTATTGGAACAATTTTGCTAACAGAGTATATAGCTGCTTGTGCGTTTCTGCTAGTAAAGTTTGAAAGCACGCCCTAACCAAAACTATCGGAGACAAACACATAGCCATCACCATACCCGACAGCATTATCCACTAATATTAAGCCGTCATTGGTCTGCGGATCGCCACTCTGGGCAAGTCCATAATTGACCACGCGCAACAACCGCTGTGGCGTAAACGATTCTAATTCCACAAAATTGCCTGCCTCCAGCCATGCTAGTTCTTCTGCTGTTAAACTTTGCCTTACAGCGTCGGGTAATTGACGGGCGGTTTGTGCCATTGTTTGAGATTGCTGCACAAACATATCACGGGTTGCTAAGATTTGACGGGGAGAAATTCCCAAATCCAAAATCGTGACGGCTTGATTTGCAAACCAGTTTGGACTGGTTCGTAATTGATGTACTAAACTAACTCCAGCAGGGTTCGCATCGTGCAGCGCATAGACTTTTAAATCGGCATTGCGTCGCAGCATTTCGATTACGGTGTTGAAGATGCTTTGGGGATAGCCACTAATACTAAGAATGGCGCAGTTATTCTCAAAATGGACGTTGTTGGCAATCAGGAATTGAGCGATTTCGTCACTGTCACAGATAATTGCGCGATCGAAGCTGTAGGCGCTAACTTCGCGATCGATGCTGGCGGGTAAAGCTTCTTGACGAGGTGCAGGGAGCAGTTTTTCTAATGTGCCGTTGACTGTTTGCCAGTCTCGCAGCCATTTATCGCTCTGCGCTGCATTGACAATAAATACTTCACTAATTTCGTGTAGGCGATTTTTTTGTGAAATGCCGAGCCAGTAGGAAAATAGCCCTAGTGTAATCGCTACGATGTATCCTGAAAAATAATCAAATATCAGGCTTCCTGAAATGCCCAGCACTAAAATAATTACCCCTAATATCTGGAGAATTTTAGCATTATTTCTTCTGCCGCGAATACCTTGAGTAGGAGATTTGCTGTAGTTGAAAACTACCCATATCCAAATCAAATTGTAGAGAGCGAAGGGAATAACAACTGCGAATTGTGACGGAAAAATAGCAGGAGCCCAGTTAAGGGCGAAGATGCCCACAAATACGCCATAAAAGAAGTATAAAACAATCCAAGTGGTTTGTGGCACGCGAGATTTAAGCTTTTGGTCAATAAAATACAAAAACTGTTTGTGGGTAAAAAACAACATATTTTGGCTGGAAATCTTTTCGATCACATTTTTGAAAAAGGGATCGGTGAATGCCAACTTTTTATCAGTGACGGTAGTGGGTTCAAACACAAACGGATGGTTGCACTGTTTACAGCGACCTGAGTTGGTGGTACGATCGCTCAAAATGTTGTCGGTATTACACTGGACGCATTTCATTCCCATTTCGGTTACTCCTGATTGATTTAATGGATTTATATCGTTGACGGTTGTTTTGGAATGGTTTTACCGCAGAGGCCGCAGAGGGCGCAGAGGAAGAGAAGAGAGATAATAAGTAGAAGGAAGAATGAAGTTCGGCAACGGATTCTGTAACGGATGTAACGGATGTAACGGATGTCAGTCCGATGGAAGTCGCAAGAAGGAAGAAACTATGCCCAATGCCCAATGCCCAATGCCCTATTAAAATATTTGCCCGTTTAATAAAATAGAATAGTCTTCTCGCTGTCGAATTAATCGATCGCCCTTAGCATCAATCAACACCTCAGCAGGGCGGGGGCGGTGCAGAAAATGCGACGACATCGCATAGCCGTAAGCCCCGCTATCCAAAATCGCGATCGCATCTCCAATTTTGAGTTTCGGTAGCCAACAGTTGCGCCCCAAATAATCCCGCGAATAAGTCGTGTTGCCGCAAATATCCGTTTCATGTCGCGATACATCGTCGGTTTCCCAAGTTGCGATCGCCCGATAGCCACCGTGCACCGCAGGCACCGATAGATTTGATACAGTCGTATCCACCCCGACAATTTGCCGCGCGCCCAACCACTTCACCGACACAACTTTCGCAAGCAAAACGCCACAACCTGCGATCGCCGATCGTCCCGGTTCAATCACCAATTCGATCGGGCGAGATAGCGCACTCAATCGTTCAGTAATCGCCGCACCAAACTCCCGCCAGTCAAACACCGCACCGCCTCGATAGGGATAGCCAAAACCACCGCCAAAATCGAGGGTTTTCCAATCGGGTAACTGTTGGGCGATCGCAATTAGCCGATCGATCGCCTGGGTAAAAGCACTTGTGGCATTCGTTCCTGTCCCCCGATAAAAATGCAATCCGGTAATCCTCAACCCCTGCTGCTGCGCGATTTCGTTGGCTTTCTCGAATTCGGCGGGACGCACTCCAATCCGACTGTCTCCCGTCAATTCCGGTGAGTTGAGGCGCAGTCCGATTTCGGCACGGATCGATCGCGGTTGACTGCGCGAATATTCGCAAAAATCCTGGAGTTGCGACAGACTATCGAAATTGAATCGATCGATCTTCCATTCAATCAATTGCTGAATATCCGCCCTGTTGAGGTTACTGCCGGTGTAGACAATGCGATCGCTCGTAAAACCCGCTTTCAGTCCCAAAAACACATCCCCCGGTGTATTCGCGTGTAGCCCCCAACCAGCCTGCTGAATCAATTTCAAAAGAGCAATATTGCCGTTGGTGACAGTAGCAAAATGAAACTGAACGTGCGGATAGTCGATCGATCGCGTAATGTGCTCAAGAGTCTGATTGAGGATCTCGGCCTGATACACATATAAAGGCGAACCATAAGTTGACAAAAGTCGCTTGGCTAATGCTTCCGAGAACGGCGGCGAATGTATTTTGGTTTCATTCTGTAGCAAAGATTCAGTCATATAGAAGAAGTTCGGCAACGGATTATTTAACGGATGTAACGGATGTTTGACAACGGATTTTGTAACGGATTTAACGGATGTTTGGAACAGGGAAGATTGTAAAATCAACTGTCAACTGTCAACTGTCAACTGTCAACTGTCTTCGATATTTCCAAATGCGTTGCCCGATCGCAGGTGGCAACCAAAACACATGATCCAGCGATCGCTTAACCGGAATTTCGCCTAAAACCTCGGTTCGCCATGCCTGCCACATCAGCAGCAGCCAGAGATTATTGCCAATATAGCGATCGCGCATAGCAACTCCGAGTTGTCCCGATAACATCGCGTCGGCCAAATGGGGCTGCCAGCAATTTTGCGATCGCAACAGATTCGGATTCAGCCGATCGCCGATCGCAGCCCAAAACTCCCGGTAATACCAAACCTTTAACGGCACACCCATCCCGCGCTTTTCCCGCCAGACAATTTCCGGCGGCAGCCAGCGTTCGGCAGCTTTTTTGAGGATGTATTTTTCGCACGCACCTTGCAGCAGCAGCTCGCCAGGGAGTTGAAACGTCCATGCTGTGAGGTCGGGGTCGCAGAAGGGCGATCGCACCCACAAACCGCAAGCAAACGCCAATGCCGTTGCCCTCGGCTGAATATTTTGGGCACCTTTGAGCATCAGCGAAGCGCGCCGCAGCCTCGCTAGCAGGGAAGGACAGGTTTCGGGATCGATCGCGTCTTGCAGGTAAACGCTCAAATCGTGAGACTGGATGCGATCGAGCATTTCTGGCGAAAAAATCTGTTTTTCATAACCATAAAATCGCTGAAATGTCCGCAAATACTGCTGTTCAAAAGTCTCTCCTCCGGCGGGATGTTCTGCAGTGTAAACTCCGTTTGCAATCAAAGGCTTGTTTGTCCATCCAGCAAATAGCTGATCGCCATTCTCGCCATTGAATACAACTCGCACGTCTTGCGCCGCCGCCTGTTTGAGCAAAAACAGTGCAGCCGTCGTGCCATCTCCATAGGGTAAATCGAGGGCTTTGGCGGTTGGCCCGATCGCGCGCAAAACTGCATCGCCCGTCGCCGCCACCCGGATCAGCGGAATCTGGAAAAAGTCGGCCACCTGTTGCGCGTAGGGCAGTTCGGAATAGACTTCTACACCAAAATCGAGGGCATAGGCGCGCACCTGCAAGCCTGCTTTAACTAGCAGCGCTGTCACCAGGGAAGAATCGATGCCACCGGAGAGTAAAACGCCTACAGGTTCGTCGATCGGCAAATCGGCCACTTGTCGATCGATCGCCTGTTGCAACAGCCCTTGCAATTGTGCGATCGCCTCATCCTCACGGCGCAGTAATTGGGGCGCTTCTTGCCAAGCCGATTGCAGCGATTCCCTAGAGGATAGCTTCGCCGCGCGTACTTTCGGCCGATCGTTAACATCGGCGATTTCCCAAATCATCTCGCTTCCGGCTGCTACGGATGCAATTTGCTCGATCGGAGTTAACGGCGCGGGTACGTAGGAAAAGCAAGCATAGCTGTGGAGGGCGATCGGGCTAATTTGAGGGGAAGCAATCAGCGGTAGCAGCAATTGCATTTGCGTCGAAAACCAAATCGTTTCTCCCAACTGCATCCAGTACAACGGCACTCGCCCAAACGGATCGCGCCCCAGCCGTAGCTGTTTCGCTTCTACCGCCGCCCAAGCATCTCCCGGTAAATCGGTTGGCTGAAATCGCCCGCAAGCATTCAGCGTCACTGTGTCAGCGGTGAGTACAGATGCAGAGGCGATCGCCCACTCGGATAATTTGCCCTGCCGAATGCAGTAATCTGGGGCTAAACGGCTGAGCATTTTTGTGCGTGAAGCGAAGCTATCCCGTAGGGAATCGTCCAGTCCCCAATAGCCGATAAAATGTGAAGGTTTGTCGATCGCACCCATCTATTTCACCGTGAAAGGTTCACTGCTGATGACGCGCCCATCCAGGGACATCCGCACTTCCCATTTGCCTGGGGCGGCAGCAGATCCGAGATCGTAATAGCAGTGGGTATTCCAAACCGCAGTATCGATCGTGCGAGTTTGATACCTGCCCTGATGCACAGTTTGACCGCTAGAATTAATCCAGTCGCATTGTAAAGACAACTCACGACCGATCAGGGCATTTTGCAACGTCACCTGGTAGTAGATGCGGGGATTAATTTGACGGTTGACTTGAGTGAGGCTGTCACCGCCCTTTTGAGATAGGGCAATTCGGTCTTCTCCTGCGACAATTTGAGCAGTTTGCTGCTGCTGATTTTGCCCGAACAGCACGCCTATACCGATCGCAGAAATGACAACGGCTGTGGAGGCGATCGCGATCCAGCGGTTGCGTCGCTGCTGTTTTTCTAGGACTTCGCGGCGGCGCATTTGGGCGATCGCATCTTCTAAAAGCTCATCAGGCAGATTCAACTCCCGTAAAATTTCTCTTACCTGATCCGGGGCCAATTCTAACTCGCGCTGCTGCGATAACTTGTCGATCTCAGCGATCACCTGTGCTAATTGAGTTTGAGTAAGTCGAGGTTCCATAAAGTTCTTTCCAGTTAAAATTAGATATATAAATCACCCCTCTCTTCTCTTCCTCTGCGCCCTCTGCGCTCTCTGTGGTTAAATTATCCATATTATTCAATAAACAGCTCTCTAAGTCAATTCATAAAAATCATAACCTTAACCTCATAAAATTCATATTTATAGTCCTGGACGCATCGGGACTCATGCAAAACCTGGTTTTTTGTAGGAGTGTGTCTAGGACTGACTTATATAAAATCCAGACTAGGACACTCTTCTACTTTTTGGGAATCAGTTAAATTCCACTTTCCTGAATCTATTGTTTCCTGTTGGCGATTCAACCAAATTGCGTTTAATCCTGCATTTTTAGCACCACAATAATCTGCTTTGAAGCTGTCGCCGATATGCAACACATTCTCAGCAGTGCAGTTGTGCTTTTGCAAAGCAGCAGTAAAAATTTGAGAGTCTGGTTTTGCTGCACCAACCTCGGTAGAAATTGTCACTGATGTGAAATATGCAGCTAAATTTAGTGCTTTTAATACTGCATAAATTCGGGAATCGAAATTGGATACTACTGCCAATTCAATTCCTTGTTGCTGCCATTTATTTAATGCTGGCAATACGTCGGGATAGACGAACCAAGGTTCGGCGGTGGCAAAATGAGCGTAGAGTTCCACAAAGAATGTGGAAAAGTCTGAAAATTGGTGGAAAATGCCTGCTATTTGGAATGCTTTTGCGGAAACTGTTTGCCACCACTCAAATTCTAATTGGGGAATTTTTGCCGCTTCTCTCCCTGGAAATGCCATCGGACTTGCTGAGGCAAAGCTTTGGGAAAATGCTGCATTTAACTCTTCACTCTTAACTGTTACTCCAAAACTCTTAGCTATTTGTCCGTATACCTCGCCGACGCTACCGCGAACATCAAATAGTGTACCTGCGGCATCTAGAAAAATAATTTTGGTCATTTTAGAAGAAAAAGGGAAGAGGAAAGAGGACTTATCGCACATCCGGTTGCATCGGAATGATTTAACCACAGAGGACACAGAGAACACAGAGGAAGAGAAGAGAAGAGAAGAGAAAAGAGATTTGAATAATTCTTTCTTTCTTCTTCCTTTTTCCTTCTTCCTTCTAATTAGTTGTTTGCGGATTCACCACACCAGAATGATTGGCAATGTTGCCCGCAGGTTCAAATCTGCCTCCTAAATATTTGGCTAGGAATTCTTCGGCGATCGCAAAAAAGTGCAGCCGATTTTCTGGCCGCGCAAATCCGTGTCCTTCATCTGTATAAAGCACGTATTCTACAGGTTTGCCGGCTTGCTTCATGGCATTGACAATTTGCTCGCTTTCTGGTAATTTAACTCGCGGGTCGTTAGCGCCTTGGGCGATGAGTAAAGGTTTCTGAATGCGATCGACAAAAGATAAAGGCGAGATCGATTTCAAAAACTCTGGTTCTGTTTCCAAATTGCCCACGCGGTGATACAGGCTGGCTTTTCTCGGTTCCCAGTAAGGGGGAATAGTTTGCAGCAGTGTAATCAAATTGCTTGGCCCGACAATATCGACGGCGCAGGCAAAAACATCGGGACTAAAAGTCAATCCCACTAAGGCAGCATAACCACCGTAAGAACCGCCCATAATCGCAATTTTATCCTGTTGGGCAATTCCTGTTTCTACCAGCCAATTTACGCCATCTAGCAAGTCGTCGTGCATTTTAGCTGCCCATTCGCGATTGCCGGCATTGAGGAAGGCTTTGCCGTAACCGGTGGAACCGCGAAAATTGATTTGCAAAACGCCGTAACCTCGGTTTGCCAGCCATTGGGCTTGTGGATTGTAACCCCAGGTATCGCGTGCCCAGGGGCCGCCGTGAACCAGCAAGACTGTCGGTACGGGCGTTGAGACACCAACGGGTTTTGTCAGGTAGCCGTGAATGGTTAAACCATCTCTTGCGGTGTAAGAAATGGGTTCCATTGATGATAGTTGTAGCCCTTCGAGTTTGGGTTGGTTGCTGAACAGAAAGGTGAAAGTTTTGGAAGCGCGATCGTAGGTATAGTAGTAGACTGGGCCGTCGTCTGTCCTGTAAGCAATTAGCCAAGTAGTGTCGGCGAGGTTGCGACTGGTGATGGAGAATTCGCCGGGACGGAATTTGCCGAGATTCTCAAAATCCTCTGCTATGCTTTGATCTAAAATTTGCCACTCTTGCTTGTCTTTGTAGAAGGAAACTGCTTGAATCTCTCGGTTGGTCGGGTGTATCAAAATATCGCCGACATCGTATTCTGGATCAGAGGCGATCAAACTTTCTTGCTTGGTTTCCAAATCGAATGCGATCAAACGTTCGGCGTTAGCATCGTGATCGCCTCGGATGTAGAGAATTTTGCCGTTTTCTGAGAACATGACGGCAGCGCCTTCGTCGTCGGGACCCCAGCTTCGCAGGCTTTCCCAAGACTTGTCCGCAGTTTCCCTCCATAGCAATTCTTTACCGCCGTCGGCAGTTGTGGCTGTGGCCGCCCGCACTTGAAAGTGGGCGTCAGCAGCCCAATTGACGATGTTACCTGGGTTGTCGGTGTCGAGTTCAACTGCACCGTTTTGCAGATTGATGCGGTAAAGATCGTGTTTGCGCCGATCGCTGATGTTCATTTCCACTAAAATTTCATTAGGGAAGTTGCGGTCAAGGGCGATCCGATGAGCTCGAACACCTTGGAATGGTGTCAAGTCGCGAACCTGATTTGACTGGATATTGACTGAGAATAAATGCCATTGTTCATCACCATCAATATCTTGCTGATAAATGAGTTCTTCGCCACTGTAAGTCCAGAAAAAGATGCGGATGCCGCGTTTTTTATCGGCTGTTAGTTGGCGATCGTCTGCTTGACCGACGGTACGCAATTGCACTTGCAAAACGTTCTGTTCATCGGGTGCAATGTAGGCGAGATACTTGCCGTCGGGTGAAAGTTTGGGGCTAGTTTTTTCTGGGTTTCCGAACAGAATTTCCCGCTGAATTAGGGGCGGAACTTCTGTTTTTTGGTGTTGAAATGTTAAATTTTGCATTTTTTATTTGGGCTAAGATTCTCTAGCTGATGCACTCGCCCGCCAGTCCGCCAGTCCGCCAGGGAATGAATTCCACGGGGCTTATAGCTAAAGTCCTCTAAAAGAGGACTGAATAATTCATTAGACATCTCCCAAAATGATGTTTTTGTCCAAATACGGCAAGGCTTCCCAAATTTTATTAGGAGATGTCTATTAGTCCTCTTTTAGAGGACTTCAGCTTTGAGGCAGGGGTTGAAACCCCTGCCGGACTGACGGACTGAGGGAAACAGCCTTAAATTGACAGGCTTTGGACTCTTGGAGTGCCCCTACGGGTATCGATCGATCGGGGGTGTACTTCATAAACGTAGAATCTGCTGTATCTATTTGAAGAAGCATTGATTAGCTTTTAAGCAACTCTTGAATCGGCTTGCTAATCCAATTAAAACCAACTTTTAGCTGATGCTCAAATGTTGGCATCCGATAGAGATAAGCTAAGCGGCGAGCAATGTGGGCTAGTTGTCCGTCGAGTTTAATTCCTAAACCGGCTAGGGTGGCGTTGTCAATTCCTAATGTCATCATTTCTCCTAGCGGCTGATAGCGGAAAGGAAGTAATGGGCGGCCGGTGAGGGAGGCCCAAATGTTCCAGGCGGTGTAGTCAGCTTGCTGGAAGGCTGTTTGGGCTGTTCCGGGGACTTTTTGACCCGTTGCATCGTAACATTCAGCTAAGTCTCCCAAGGCAAATATATCTGGATGGTCGATAATTTGCATCTGCGGATTGACGATTAATTGACCGCGCTGGTTTTGTTTGAGGGGTAGAGATCGTACTGCTTGACTAACTTGAGTTCCTACTGTCCACAGCACTATGTCTACGGGGAGAACATCTAATTGTCCTTTGTAAAGTAAGGATATTGTGTCCGCTTCGATCGCCTCTACTTCTGTTTCTAAGTCGATCCACACTTTCCGTTTTTCTAAAGCTTGGCTGGCGGCTTCGCGGTTAAACTCCGGTGATGTCCGCAGAATCATGTCGCTTTGCTCAACTAACCGCACGCGACCTTTTTCTCCGAGTCGATCGGCTAATTTACAAGCTAATTCTACTCCTGAATAACCGGCCCCGACGATCGCCACCCGAATTTTGTCGTTGTTGCTGGCTTCTAAAAACCGCAGTCTTTCTTCTAAGCGGTAGGCGTCGTCGAGGGTGCGAAACGAGTAAGCATATTCAACCGCACCCTTGACCATATCTAGAGGGGTTTTGCCGCCTAAAGCTAAAACCAGGCGATCGCACGGAATTTCTGGCCCGTCGTGCAACTGCACTCGCTTTTCCTCCACATCGATGCCGGAGACAGTGCCTTGACAAAAGCGCACGCCTGTGTTTTCCAAGAGTTCGGCAAACGGGGGGGCAATTTCCCAGGTTTGGAGTTCGCCGGTCAGGAGTTCGTACAGCAGGGGAACGAACAAAAATCGATCGCGGCGGTCAACTAGGACAATTTCGGGTTTTTCGGTTTTGGAGAAGGGTAACTGACTCAAGCGCAGGGCTGTGTAGAGTCCGCCGAAGCCTCCGCCGAGAATGCAAATCCGGGGTTGTTGTTGAGTCATGGTGTTTTGTTTGAGGGGCGATCGGTAGCAAGGAAACTTATCTTATTCTAACGAGAGTGAGGGAGTGGGGAAGGGGGAGAGTGGGGGAGTGGGAGAGTCGGAGAGTGGGAAAGTGGGAAAATCTTCGCTCTTTCCCTCGATCCTCAACATCCATTCCTTAAATCCGTTAAACTCACATCTTGCACCATTCTCACTTAACAGGCTTTCGGGCCTGTTCCACAAAGAATGAATTTCTTGTGCGGTGGGCCCTTCTAGCCCGCTCCTAAAAGGCTTATGGAGAATGGTGGAACATCTCAGTTAAATCCTTTAAATTCGTTAGAAAATTCGTTGGCGAAGTGTTTTCTACATCTCTAGCCTTGATTAGCTCTACCTATTAGCCACCCTCAAGTTTTCTGAATGTTCGCAGAACTAATTTTGTACTATATTAGTTTATAACGAATTGTTACGCAAATTAAATTCACTTTTTATAGGGTCATCTACTCTCACACTTGCCCTCGCACTTACAAGTGAAAAAAAACCATGCAAATTTCTTCCAATTCTTCTAAATTTAAGAACGACGATCACAATAACGAAGACGGCTCATCTTTGTTAAAAAGCGAAGAAAAATATAAAAATTTAGTAGCTAATATTCCCGGTGCTGTCTACCGCTGTACCTGCGAGTATACGGACGCCGGGGAATTAACACGGACAACGGCGTTTTTGAGCGAGGCTGTTCAAGAAATATCAGGCTATCCCTCTTCTGATTTTATCAACGATCGCGTCCGTTCCTTGGCAAGCATTATCCATCCTCTAGACCGCAAAAATGTGGATGCTGTTGTCAAAAAAAGTGTAGAAACTCGAACTCCGTACATCCTTGAATACCGGATTGTCCGGGCTGACGGCGGCATTAGCTGGGTTTACGAAAAAGGCAAAGCTGTTTGCTGCGAGGCGGACGAGGCGAGAGGAAGACAAGAGGGACAAGGGGAAATTGAGGGCTTTTTGTCGGCTGTGGTTTCGCAGGTTTCGCCGATTTCGCCGATCGCAAATTCTCTGTGTCGGGTTGTTTATCTCGACGGAGTGATTTTGGATATTACTGAACGAAAGCGAGCTGAGGAAAAACTGCGAAACACTCAAGATTTTCTCAATGCGGTACTGCAAAATCTACCGATTAGTGTCTTTATTAAAGATGCTGTAGAGCAAAAATTTATTTATTGGAATACTGCTAGCGAAGAATTGTTTGGCTATTCCAGGGATGAAGTGCTCTTAAACAATGCTGCTGACTTGTTGGAGCCAGATCATGCCAATTACTTGCAAGCCCAAGATTTAGAAGTGCTGGCAACGAGAAAAGGCGTCGATTTGCCCGAACAAACTATCGAACTTCCGCGCGGGGGAAAGCGGATTTTGCACACGAAAAAAGTTCCTTTGTTTGACGATTCAGGCGCGCCTAAGTACATTCTGGGTATTGCTGAAGATATTACGGAAAGAAAAAAAAATGAAACCGAATTGTCGCGCTTGGCCATTGTGGCTCAAAAAACGCAAAATGGTGTGATTATTACTGATGCTCAAGGCTGCATTGAATGGGTGAATGAAGGATTTACTCGCATTAGTGGTTATGTGCTGGCAGAAATGCAGGGAAAAAAACCAGGTGATGTACTGCAAGGCCCTGAAACGGACCCGCTAACTATTGCTCAACTGCGATCGGCTTTGTCTGCGGGGGTGCCGTTTAATCAGGAAATCTACAATTACAAAAAGAATGGAAGGGGTTATTGGGTGGCGCTTTCAATCGCCCCCATTTATCAAGAAAATGGTGAACTCGAAGGTTTTATTGCGGTGCAAACTGATATTACGGATCGCAAGCAAGCAGAGGCAACCGTCAGGGAAAGCGAGAGTTATTACCGCTGCATTGTCGAGACGGCTTCGGAGGGCGTTTGGATGTTTGACAGCGAAAGTATCACGACTTTTGCTAACTCTCGGATGGCCGAAATGCTGGGGTATACTGTGGAGGAAATGCTGGGGCGATCGCTATTTGAGTTTATGGACTGCGAATCTAGGGAAATAGCAGAAAGTTACGTCCAGCGCAGGCGGGAAGGCATTCGCGAACGCCACGATTTTAAGTTTACTCGCAAAGACGGATCTCACTTGTGGGCGATTGTGTCGGCGACGCCGATGTTCGACGCTGAGGGCGAATTTTCCGGGGTTTTACGAATGATTACCGATATTAGCGATCGCAAACAAGCCGAAGCAGAATTGCGCCAAACTCTCAAAGAGTTGGAATTTGAAAAATTTGCTTTGGATCAATCGGCGATTGTCTCTAATACCGACGAATTTGGCTCCATTACCTATGTCAACGATCAATTTTGCGAACTATTTAAATATTCCCGAGAAGAATTGATCGGCAAAACCCACAGACTTGTTAATTCGGGTTATCACCCAGCCGATTTTTTTAAGCAGCTTTGGTCAACCATCCGCCAGGGAAAGGTTTGGCGGGGAGAAATGAAAAATCAAGCTAAAGACGGTACATTATTCTGGTTGGATACTACGATTGTACCTTGCTTAAATACCAGCGGAGAACCTCATCAATATGTAGCAATTCGCAAAGATATTACCAAGCGCAAACACGCCGAAGAAGCGGTGCAGCTTTCCGAAAGTCAATTGAGGGCTAAAAATCTAGAATTGGCAAAAGCCCTACGGGACGTGCATAAAACTCAAAGCATGATGGTTCAAAATGAAAAAATGGTAAGTTTGGGGCAATTAGTCGCTGGCGTAGCTCACGAAATAAACAATCCAGTTAGCTTTATTTACGGCAACGTCATGCACGCTGACGATTACTTTAAAGACTTGCTAAAAATGCTGCAACTTTACCAGCAGGAATACCCGAACCCAACACCGGCAATTCAACAAGAGATAGATGATGTAGATTTAAATTTTCTGCTCAAAGATTTGCCGAACCTGTTAAATTCTATGAAAATGGGAGCCGAGCGAATTCGCCAAATTGTGCTGTCCTTAAAGAATTTTTCGCGATTAGATGAAGCCGAACAAAAGCAGGTGGATATTCACGAAGGGATTGAAAGCACTTTGTTGATTTTGCAGCACAGGTTGAAAGAAACGGCAGGGCGTCCTAAAATTGTGCTCCTCAAAGAGTTCGGCAATTTGCCCCGCGTACAGTGTTATGCAGGACAGTTGAATCAGGTTTTTATGAATATTATTGGGAATGCAATTGATGCTTTGGAAGAGGCAATGGAGACTGGACACTGGGCAGAGGGACAACTGGCGCCTATTCCTTATTGTCCTTCGCCGACGCTGCGGATTTGTACGGATGTAAAATATGAACAGGATGCTTTGATGCAGGCAGAGTCTGCTGTTTCTGATGATTCAATGCGGCATCCTTCTCATATTGTGATTCGGATTGCTGACAACGGGCCGGGGATTCCGATAGATGTTCACAAAAGGCTGTTCGATCCGTTTTTTACTACGAAAGAACCTGGTAAAGGTACTGGTTTGGGGCTGTCTATCAGCTATCAAATTGTGGTGGAAAAACACGGCGGGCTGCTTAAGTGCGATTCTGCACCGGGTCAAGGCACAGAATTTGCGATCGAGATTCCTGTAAAAAAAATAGTTAGTTAGGTAGGTGCGCCCCTACGTACCCTACAGCTAGTAAGTAAGGTGCAATTCCTGCAATAGTTCATCCCCCATTTAGGAAGTTATCAAATGAATTACAACGTAATTTACGACGGCAATTGCAATCTGTGCGTTACCTTGGTACAGTTACTAGAAACCTTAGACCAAGGCCAGCGGTTTGAGTATATTCCCATGCAAGATTTAGAGCAATTAAATAGCTTTGGGATTACGTCTCAAGACTGCGAAATGGGGATGATTTTGATAGATGGCAACACCCCAGAACGGCGCTGGCAGGGCAGCGATGCGGCGGAGGAAATCGGGCGGATACTTCCTGCTGGGGAGGTGTTTGTGGCTGCTTACCGGGCAATGCCGGGGATGAAGTGGATGGGCGATCGTGTGTACGAACAAGTCCGCGATAACCGCTATACTTTGTTTGGCAAGCGATCGACTACTTACAAATCTGTTTATCCAGTTGGTTGTAAGTCGATCGACAATTGCGATAATAGGGACTAATACCAAATCCAGCTTATTTCTAGGAGTTACGCATTGACAGAATAACAAAATACTGAATTGATAAATATAGGTTCTCTACTTTCTAGGTATCGAACAATCAGAGAAATCACTAAATCATCCATAGCGCAATGCAATCTAGACCTATACACCTTATTTTTACTGTCAGAGCCAAAGTTGGGAGGTTGTAGCAGGTTATCAGAAATATTGGGAGACGTTTCACATTCAGGGTGTAAATCGCTTTTTATTGAGAAAGCGATATGAACCGAAAGATTTATTCAAGATCAGAAGTGTTGAATGATAGGAAAAGATTGCTAAAATTGGCCCAACAATGTATAATTGCAGAGTTATAAATTATTAATAATTAACTGAAATGCTATTTTCTAACTTCCCCAAAATTGTCAAACGGTATCTCGCCCATTTACCCAAAGATGATTATCCAGTTTTAGATAGCTTCACATTTGTCTCCTGCTGGCTAGGGTTTAGTTTTGACCAAAGTCTGGATACTATGCGTTCCCTATTTTACCGTTTAAACAGTCGAGATATTTCCCTAGATATATCAACTTTTTCCAAGGCTAGTAAGCATAGAGATATTGATGTTTTTGTAAAAATATTTGAAAGATTACAAGCCGATATAAAACGTCAATTAATTAACAAAGATTGTCTCAGCTTATTCCCTTTAGATTCAACGATAGTTACCTTGACAAGTAAATTACTATGGCAACAGGAATACCATCAAGTAAAATTATTTGCTGGAACGGACAATGAACGGGGAATAATTGATGGAGTACACATTCATTTTGGCCAAGGTCATGACAGTGAGCATGGAGATGAAACTATAGCAGCCACACCTCAAAATGGAGTCGCTGTAATGGATAGAGGTTTTTCTAGCTCTGAACGCGTTCAAGCATTAATGAAACAAGAAAATCAATATTTTGTACTACGAATTAAAAATAATTCTACTATCAAGATGAAGGAGGATGGAACTTATGAAGTGTGGAGTGACCAACGAAAAGTTCAAGTAAGATTAGTGACTTTTTCAGATTTAGAAACACGAACTGAATTTAGGTTTGTCACTAATTTACCTAAATCAGGAGAATTAGCATACACCAATGAAGAAATTGGAGAAATTTATCGCAGACGATGGCAGATTGAATTGCTGTGGAAATTCTTAAAAATGCATTTAAAATTGGCTCGTTTAATTACTAAAAATACTAATGGAATCAAGATACAAATCTATGCCTGTTTGATTTGTTATTTGTTGCTTCAGTTAGTTGAACTTCCTGATAAAATTGGAAATAAACTCTTAGACAAATTACGATATTTACAGGCTTTTATGTGTGAGAAAATCAGCTATATTCACTGGTTTAAGGAACTTGTTTTCAATTGCTAAAATCAGCATTTTATAGGATTCGTATGTCTATTTTCAGAATCCTATCAATAAGCGTTCAACACTTCTGATTCAAGATAATAGATAAAATTATTAACTGGGTAGGAGGAATACTATAGCAATCCTAATTTATTTGTGAACACCCATGTGATCAAATATAAAAAGCATAATAAACAGAGAATTGCCCAAATGGATAGCCAGGTACTCGATCGCAAAAAGCAAGACTTAGAGTTAGATGATTTTATTGAATCAACTTCATATCATCGAGAAATTAAACGAGCATTGGTAGTTAAATGGAGTTTGTCAGGGATATGTTCTCGTCAAATTATTAAACAGTTAAACGTTTCCTTGGGATTTATTAATAAATGGAATAATAAATTTTTAATTTGGGGAGTGAAAGGGCTGAAAATGGGGTAAAAAGGGAAGGATGGCTATTTAAGTAAATCAGAAAAAGCCGAAATAATTCTCTGGTTAAGTCAGAGACAAATGTGGGATTTGGCAGAATTAGCTATCTATATAGAAGAGAAATATGGAGTAATTTATCAATCACAACAAAGTTACTATTCTTTATTTGAATCAGCTCAAATTAGTTGGAAAAAGTCCCAAAAGAAGAATCCTAAAGGAGACCCCAAATTGGTAGAATCTAAAAAAAAATAAATTAACGAGTATTTAGAAACATGGCAGTGAGATATAAAACAAAGAACAATTAAAATGGTTGAGATTTGAACACATAGAGGAGTTGAGAGCAGCGGTGCAAAAAGAGTTAAACAAGTTGACGAATGAAGTCATTGCTTCTTTGACGGGATGGCAATTCATTTTAGATGCATTAGACCTCTTGCAAAAAAAATCTATGTTATAATTAAAGGTTTTGAATTTTAGATCTGAAAGCTAACTCATAATTGTA
>NZ_JAUBSD010000019.1:12419-81305 GCF_036704575.1 Microcoleus sp. K5-D4 | reverse complement strand
TTAGGAAGGTTTTTTTAGTGATTGAGTCATGCACAAATCCAGGGTTTTGTCAAATTAATTTAGATGCGTTTACCCTGAGGCCGCCGCCAGCTTCAGTTTTGCTACGACGGCCTTACCTATCAACTTGCTGACAGCCAGCTTTTCAGTAGTTAGTGTTTAGTAGTCTGCGGGTTCATCGAAGTCAAAATATTCTTCTGAATCAACCTCAACTTCAACCTCAGCCGCCTCGGAAAATTCATCTAACTCCTCTAATTCTGAGTCTGTTCCTCCTTCAACTTGTGCAATTTTGCGAGGGGGCGACAATTTACCTCGATTTTTGCGGTTAGTTACGCTTTCTGGCAACGCCTGGACTTCAGGTTCGGCACCAGCAGCTATAGCTGGCAACCCGGCATCGCTAGCGTCTATGAAACCAGCAATGCTATCGTGCAGTCCCCAAATCAATTTCTTTTGTGGTTTTTGACCGAGAAATAGCTTGTGAAAATTAGCATCAGTTGGCTGAGTAATGCTGTGAGTTTTGCAGCAAAATGATTTATTTTTGCCTTCCCCTTCTTTGATAGCTCTAAACTCGACATTCAACACTCCCAAAGAGCGCCACTTGTCATTTTTACCGCTGTAATCTTTCCCAAAGCAATCAGCAAATACCCGTTCCAAATTGCGGTAAAATTCTTCTCTAGCGCTCTTAAAACTCCAGAGGGCTACATTCTTGAAGCGGATCACAATCGGTACCTGATGCAGGGGTTGGTTTTTGGAATTTAGAAACATGAGAGCGTGTTCGGAACACACTTCCTGCGTCTTTTTATCGAGGGAATCGCGATATTCGTTGTAAAGCCCAATAAAAGTACCTGCTAATTCTCCATTTTCTTCAATATCTTTGTAGCGGATGTACTCAGGCACAAAAGCTAATACCAACATTCTCGCTTTTTGGAGCAGTAAGCCCGTCACTTGTTCGCTTAGTTCGACCGTTGTCAATTCCTCTTGATTAGGCATTGCGTGCCACTCGGCTTTGGCAAGCTGGTCGTTCGGGAGCAAAATACCTGCTGGGTTATCGTTAATCACGATTCCGTAGGGCAAAGAGGGCTTGCGAGTTTGGTTGTATTCACTGTTGAATAGCTCCGGATCTATCTCGTAATAATCAGCACTCTTGTTCTTTTGCGTGTTGGAGTTTCCACTAGAATTCTGTACTGTCTTACTTGGAGATTTCGCGTTATTGCTTCTTACCATTGTTTACCTATTTTTGTAATGGTCTCCCCCTTGAGGCGATAGCCGCTATCTGAAACATTTAGTTTTTTTAAGAACTAAAAAAAATGAACAATTTGCAATTTCTGCCTAAAATTAACAAAGCTACCTTAGTACCAATGGCAGTTCAACCTCCTAAACGTTCGTTAACTAGCATAGATTTTGGGGGGTTGTTGGGTCAGTTTATGAAGCCAGAGGGACTGGCAATGTTAGGGCTAATGGCAGGCTTACTTATTGTTTCCAAATTAGTTGGAAACGGAAAGGGTAAAATTACCTCCGGGCGGCTGTGCGGGACGGCTGAAAAATTGGCAGCCACAGGTTGTGCCCTCAAACAAATGAGAGAAAAAAAACGGCAGCCCGTCACTTTGTGGAGCGGTACGCCGACTTATTGGTTTAAAGGTTGTCAGGGATTGAGCGCTCGATTGCAAACGCTATTAGGTGCATCTCCTACAGTTTGGTTTCCCCACGCAGAACGCGGAACTTTAGTCATTGGCGCTCCGGGTTCTGGCAAAACATTCAGCGTCATTGACCGGATGGTTGAAAGTGCATTTCAGCAAGGCTTTCCTGTCATTATTTACGACAAAAAAGGAGACCAAATGAAACTCCTTGCACCGCTTGCAGTGCGCTACGGCTACGACGTGCAAGTGTTTGCACCGGGGGAAGCTTACAGCGGCACTATCAATCCTTTGGATTTTATGAGAGATGCACAAGATGCAGTAATGGCAGCAGAAATTGGACAAGTTATTGCTCGAAATGCTAGTCCGGGGGAGGGTAAAGGCAATGAGTTTTTTGAGAAAGCAGGCGAGTTGATGGCGAAGGGTTTAGTGCAGTTGGCAAAAAGCAGTCCTTACCCGGATTTAGCTTTTGTGTACGCAATTATTCAACTGCCAGATTTGGTCAAGCGCATCGACCACGCCGTTCATCGGCCAGACGGTCATCCCCTCAAAATGGACAGGTGGATTGCCTCTAGTTTTTCGCAGTTATTAAGTTCAAAAGATGCTGAAAAAACAGTGGCGGGCATCAAGGCAACCGCAGAGGCAACCTACTCCAGTTTCATTCAAAAAGATTTGCTGCGGGCATTTATTGGTCGCAGCACCATTCCGATTGCTTTAGAAGGCAAAAAGTGCATTATTTTCAAATTAGATGACCAAAGGCGCACTGTAGTGGGGCCGCTGTTAGCTGCTGCTATTCATTTATGTGTGGTGTCTAATTTGAGTCGGGTACGTTCTGACCCATTTTTGTACTGCTTAGACGAGTTTCCGTCTCTCAAGTTTGACAGAATGGATCAGTGGGCTAACGAATATCGTTCTGCTGGCGGCGTGCCGATTGTTGGCATTCAATCGCTCAATCAACTTTACAATCTTTATGGGGATAAAAAAGGGGCTGCGATCGCCAGTGCTCTGTCAACTCACGTCCTCTTCAACCCCGGCGATTTTGAGACAGCCGAAAAATATTCTAAGCGGTACGGGGAAGTGGAAGTGCTGGTAAAAAATCGATCGACCGGCAGTTCGACGGGGCAACAAACGAGTCGCTCTGTCAACTGGAGCGAACAGTTGCAAAAGAAACCGCTGATTAGTCCTGACGAAATTCTGAGGTTTCCTCAAGGCAAGTGCGTTATCACTTCTCCTGCTTACGCAACGGGGACGGAAGCTTTATTTCCCTATCCTCTCAAGATTCCGGTGCGGCCCGGCGACATAAAACGAGCCAAAGATTCTGAAGAACTGTGGGACAGCAGCATCAGACCGCAGCTTGAAAGGCGGGCGAAAGCTTTGTCAGTAGAGCAGCAGACGGGTAAACTGCTCAATATAGATGAAGAACTCGACAAGCGGATTCAATTCGCTTACCAATTGCTACCACATCCGAACGATCCAGAAGAACCCGTGACGGTGGCTGATATTAAGTCGCCTGTTAATGCTGCTGGTGCGAACAGCGCGGCTGGAAAAATAGCGGTTGGCAATATTCGGACAAAACTTAAAAATCTGTCATTTGGTGGCGATAGATAATGGAGCAAACTAAACAATTTTTGGCTGACATTTTGATTGTTGACGATATTCCAGCTAACATTCAACTGCTCTCTCAACTGCTAATTGAAAACGGTTACAAAGTCAGGAAGCTGATTAGTGGAGAGCGAGCTTTAAAAGCAGTAGAGTTGCAAGCGCCAGACTTGATTTTGCTAGACATAAAAATGCCCGGTATGGATGGTTATGAAGTCTGCCGCCAACTTAAAGCATCTGAAGCTACTTGTGGTATCCCTGTAATTTTCATCAGCGCTTTAGATGACGTATTTGACAAAGTAAAAGGGTTTGAGGCGGGCGGTGCTGACTACATTATAAAACCTTTTGAGCCTGTTGAAGTGTTGGCGCGGGTATCTGCCCAACTTAAAATGCAGCGCTTGCAGCAGCAACTTCGCTGCGCTAACGTGCAATTGGCTGCACAAAATATTCAGCTCAGCCAGGAAATTCAAGAAAGACAGCAAGCAGAAGCCAATTTAAGAATGCTGTTGCACGCTGTTTCGCACGATTTGCGATCGCCTCTATCGGGAATGTCGCTACTGCTGCGAAGTTGCCTCAATGATGCTGCCAGTAACATTGCTATTGATAGGCGGACTGTGGAGGTTATGGTGCAAAGTTGTTCGCGCCAACTCCAGTTGATTGAGTCATTAACAGCAACACAGCAGTTTGATGTGAAAAGTGCTTCTTTAGCAATGAAGCCGCTGTCGCTGCCCGCTTTAGTCCAAAATATTTTTATTGAAAGATTACCAATTCTCAACCAGCATCGAGTCAAGGTTAAGCAGCTTTTTGCAGCAGATTTGCCTTTAGTCAATGCTGATGCCCAGCAGCTATGGCGGGTGTTTGGCAATCTGATCGACAATGCTGTTAAATACAATCAGTCTGGGTTTATTTTGACTGTAGAAGCTAAAAAGGAAGGTGAGATGGTTCGCTGTACGGTTGCAGATAATGGGGCCGGAATTTCTCCTCAGCAATGTGCAAGATTATTCGAGCCTTATACCAGGGGGCTTGGAGTTAGTTTAAGGCAAGGATTGGGATTGGGACTTTACATTTGCAGGCAAATTGTTGAGGCTCACGGCGGAGAGATTGGCGTTGATAGCGAATTGGGAAAAGGAGCCAGGTTTTGGTTAACATTGCCAAAGTTTGAAGATTGACAAGATGCCATAATTTGCTAGGCGATAGCTACGCCTCAAAAACCACTTTTTTTAGAACAATTAGAAGCTGCATTCCAACGGCTAAACCAGCCCCAAACGCAGTGCTTTAACGGCAGCCTGGGTGCGATCGCTCGCTTCAAATTTAGCTATAATCATCTCTACATGACCTTTGGCGGTGTGGACGCTCATTCCTAGTTGAGCAGCGATTTGTTTATTGCTTTTACCCTCAACTAGCTGCTGCAAAACCTGCATTTCCCGTTCAGTCAGCTTGATGTCGTCATTCGCATAGCTATCGGGCGGCGGCGTTTTGAGATTTTGCAGTACGCAGTCGGCAATTTTAGGGTCCAAGTAGCTGCCACCTTCCTGCACAGCCGTAATCGCTGCTAGAAGTTGTTCTGCATTAGTGCCTTTAACGCAGTAGCCGTGAGCGCCGCTTGACAAAGCAGCCATAACTTGAGTTGGATTGCTGTGGTGGGTGAGCATCAGGATGCGAGTATGTGGCAGTGCAGCTCTAATTTGCTGCGCGGCTGCAATACCGTCGATTCCGGGCAAGTCAATGTCCATCAGCACGATGTCTGGTTGGTGTTGCAGTGTGGCACTGACGGCTTCGTTACCGTTAACAGCTTGTGCGACTACTGTTAAATGGGGTTGGCGATTGAGGATATGCTGTAGCCCGAGCTGCATCATCGGGTCATCTTCAACTATTAGGATGGTTTTTAGTTGGCTTATTGTTGGTTGGGTGGCGGTAGTTGCAGTCACGGCTAACATTCCTACTACATTTATCCATACCTATTGTTTTTCCTCATCTTAAAGAGTGCCATCCTCCTATGGATAGAAGAAACGTATTAATATTTGGGCGATTGCGTCGGGAATAGGGGTGCATATCTCTCGATAGGAGGATGGCAATAAAATGTAAACTGATTATATCGATACTTCGTTGATTTCATCCAAATTGATAGCTGTTGCTACTTCCTTCGGTTGAGGTGTTAGATAACCATTGAGCTTGATAACTGTTTGTTCTCTCTCTCGTTCAATGGTAGTCAAAAGCCAATTTTTGGTTTGTCGGTGTTGCTTACTATCCCAGGCCAACTGAACTTTTTTTGCTGGTTGAGTCGGATGCAGTGCCAAAATAATTAGTTGCAGCTTGTGAGGCTCGATCTCGAAGAATTCAGCAGCTACCCATAACTTAACTCGGTCTTGCCAAGTCAGTACAGGATGGCGAATCGCCCACTCAAATAGTCTGGGTGTTCCTTTGACTAAACCCACATTTGTACGGACTTGTATCACTTTGAATGGAGGAGAAGGGGAAGAGTTTTCTTCTGTCACTCCCCTTTTTGTTCGGTCTAGTTTTGTTTGAATTGGAATGTCCACAAACAGTTTTCGCTGCGGTAAAAACAGTGATGGCGATAGTTCTTTGAGCTGGAAAACCCACTGCTGGAACTGGGGGTGACTGTTGAGAATTGGCTCGACAGGTAATCCCATTAAAATTTGCTTGACGAGCAGTTGCAAGCGTTCTTGCAGATAGGAAGGAACAAGAGGTGGCTCTTGTAGTGGGCTAGTATGAATAGTTTGATTGAGGTCTGATAGAGTAAGGAAGTACATTGCTCAGAGGATAAAAGGCTGAGCAATAGCGGCGATCGCCAGAAGTAAGGGGGCGAGTGGGGAATTAGACGGTGATTTTTCCGGCTTCTCAACTGAAAACCGTAAGGGTGCAGGCTGCTTGTTACCAACTATACAAGTTTGGCTAAAAATGCTACTGAGGAAGAAATGATATCGGCAATATCATCTGGATCGAGGGAATAAATCTTTGCTAAAACTTCTTTTTTAATTTTTTCAGAGCCTATCCTCTTGCTGCCACTCACTTGATCGATCGCCACCTCATCCAAACCGCGTTGATAAACTGATAGGGATATTTCTCCATCCAAATAAAGTTGCAGAGTCTTGGTACTGCCACCGCTTAACTTTGCCAGTTGCCGAAAGTTCTTAGAATCGGATTCGGGTATCGTTTTCCCTTTTAACCACCGATATACGGTTGAAAAATCTACTCCGATAGCGGACGCTAAAGCGCTTTGAGTCCAGCCTTCTTTCAGCAGCAGCTCGATCAACTGAGTCAGCCGCTTTTGGCGATCGAGTATAAGAGAAGATACAGAGCTAACAGTCACAATTGCTTACCGAAAATTTAGGTTTAAAGTCCTGGGGCACACGGGAACTAACGCCCTTGCGAGACACCGACAAGAGTTTGGCTGAGGAGACTCCTCCGAGTGTAAGCCGAGTAGTGGAAAGAGGAAGCCCAAAGAGCGGTCTTGGGAATCCCCGCGCGCGAACGCACCCGGAGGATGTCAACTAACGCTTTTACCGTACACTATTTTACTTTCTGCTGCGTTGAAGCCGATACTTTTTCGCTATTTTACGCCCTTTCTACAAAATTTGAGCAATCAAAGCCTTAATCGATTACGCAACTACTCTTGCATTATGCAATACTTAATCTTGCACCGCGCAAGACGGACGGAACATCAATGTCATCCTCCAACACAGTTCGCGGTTCTGATGCACATAACTTGTCTGTTGTTCGCAGCGCTGAACTCACTGCGAGAGTTGCACAGGACTGCCAGCTAAACAAAGCTGACGCTAAAGATTTGTCTGCCCAGAGCAGTACGCTCACTGATGCTGAAGCATTAGAATTAAGCAGCTTGGAAGCTACAGTCGAACGGAGCTTGAAAGCTTTCTGGGAAATAGGGCAAGCTTTGGGCCAGATCCGGGATCGGCGCCTTTATCGGCAAGACTTCTCGACGTTTGAAGACTATTGCACTAATCGGTGGGAAATGTCTCGTCGCTGGGCTTACCAATTGATCGAGGCGGCAACCGTCTATGAAAATGTGCGCCATGGCGCACAAATCCTTCCCGCCAATGAGCGCCAAGTTCGCCCTCTAACAGCACTACCCTCTCAAGAGCAGCCTAGGGCTTGGGCTCAAGCCGTTTCTACTGCTCCGAACGGCAAACTTACGGCTTTTCACGTTGCCCGAGTTGTTGAAGAACACCAGAAAAAAATTTCGAGGAATAAGTCTAACAACGAGAACAGTTCCAAAAACCAACGAACTCTTTCAACCAATCATCCATCGTCAAACCGTGAGATTTCAGCAGCCCCTCAAGAGAATGCTGGGGGATTGGGAGCAACATCCAGTCAGACAGAAACTCAATGGCGAAGCTGCTGGAACTGCTATCATTGCAGTTTTGAGCCAATTCAAGGCAACCCCCAGAGTTTTTATTGTCACAAGCTAGGCAAACTAAGCTTTATTGAGAAGGATGGTAACGAACGCGGAGCTGAATGTAAATTGTGGCTCGATCGATGGATCGAGCCAGAGTTAGTCAAAAAGGCAAGACGAGCCCAACGCGATACTTTTACCTTAACTCTACAGCTCCCGATACACCTGCAAGCCCAGATGCAAGATGCGGCTAAAACTCAAGGGCTGGCTGTAGCAGATTGGGCTGCACAAGTCCTCAAAGCAGCAGTTTCTACAATCAGTTTGGGTTCAGAAGTCAAGCCTACTCATGTTTTGATTCCAAACTCGGTTCAAGATCAAGCTACTAATTGACTGTGCTACTATAGCACACACAGGCATACTTTATTGTTGCTGTCAGTGTGCTTTAAAGGCATACTGACAGCATATTCCGGTCAGCCAGCTCAGCCAGCAGTGAGTTCTCCCCTCAAAAATCAGCGCGGATTCACCTTGACTAAGTACCCCAAAGCAGAGACCCAATGGCAACCAACAACATCAGAATTGTGGGCTACTTGCCGCCAGACCAGCACCAAAAGTTACGCGACTACATGGCAGAGCAGTCTCTAACGGAAAGTGCTGCGCTCGTCAAAATCCTCAAGCAATTCTTTGAAGCAGCCCCAGCGCTCTCGGTCGTTGCGGTAGCTTCTGAAACAAGGGAGACTCTTGCCCAACTGCAAGCAGAAATTGCTGATTTGCTTCTTCGAGTCGCAGCCTTAGAAACTGAAGGAGTTCAGCGCCAACTCAGTAAAACTTCCTCTAAACACGCTCCTGCACGGCAGTCTCCAGTGGTGCTGGGCTCCCTGAAAGCTGCTGACCTAGCAAAACGGTTGGGAGTGAGCGCTTCTGGCGTCGAAAATGCTGCTTCAGAAGGCAGTGCTTCCTTTGAAGAATGGAGCAAGCGGCGAGATCCAGCTTCTCGGGCATGGAAGAAGCTGGGCAATCTCTTCTATCCGTTGCAAGATTAAGGTTCGCTGTCTGATACATTTACGCCATACAATGCGGGAAATTCTCAGAAGTTTGCAGTGATAGCGATACCATCATTGCTGACAGTAAATATGGCACTAGAAATCGTCCAAATTAAACAGCGAAAATTGGTGAGGCGATGTTGTCTTATTTCTGGGTCGGCGTTTCCCCTTAACTACTTCTTGAACTACTGTCTTTGAATGAATTGATGTCTTCTCGTTCAAGTCAATAAATTCTGAGCTTTCTCCTGAACTTATTTCAGGTTCGACTGGACAATCAGTATCATTTTTAGCGTGAGATTCGACAGGCTCAAACCACTCATTGTACCAATAAGTGGCGTTCATTGATTGAGGTCGATCGCTACTTAAACTATTGCCGAGGAGCAAGTCAGTTTGACCCAACCACCAAATCGGAACAGCCAACCAAGGTGAAAACATATAAAACTGAAACAAAGCGCATTTTAACAGAGTAGGGTCTATATCTTGACCGATACCGCTCAAACAGTAATTTGACTGTGCTAACATTAAAGCTCCCGTACCGCAAGCGGGTTCATTGAATCTGGAAATTCGCTCTGTCTTATCACCACTGACTAACTTAGACATGAACTGACCCAAAGTTAAAGGTGTCGGATAAAACCCTGAACTTTTTTGAGCAGTCTTTCCGCAAATTTGGGGTAGCAGTCTGCCCATATAATCTTCAGGATAAAGCATGAGAATTGACAGGTCAAACATCTGATAAAGACGCATTGATGCACCTTCACAGCCGGCGGGTTCTTTGGGTAAAATCTTGTAAGCTGGATGTCCGAATGCGAACAAAACCCAGTCCAAGAAAAATTCTAAATAGTCCCAAGCTGACCAAGTTTTCCATTCTCCATGTTGAGGAATGCAATTGAGAGTGTTATCTAGCATTGCTTCTGCTGCAGAAGAATATTGCCATTCTATTTGCGGAATCGGTTCTGATGGCAAAGTTTCCTCAATTACAAATTTGGGTAATTTTTCGGGTTTTCTGTTCTCCAGAATAGCTAGCATTGGTTCCATCTTCCACCGCATCCAGGCATGAGCGGGGACAGCTTGACACAAAGCCCAATAATCCCACCTTCCCCATAAACATCGGTCTATTTGTGCGACAATTGTTAAAAGCCAGCCCGGCTTTAAATCTCGTTTTAGGTTAGGGATTAGAGCTTGCTTTTTCTTTGGTTTATAGGGTTGCTTTCTGAAATGTAACAGCGTTAACTCTCTAGTTTTGGAGTCAATAACTGGTAAGACAAGCTTGTTTTTCATGAGTACAAGTCTGAAAAATGCACCCCTAAAAACCGCAGTAGCGGTTCGCACAATTCTATGTTGATGCAAGCAGCGTCTTGTTTAATAAAAACAGTAAAAAAAATTGGGGAATAGAGTGTAGCTATTTTCAAACACAAAAGCTACACTCTATTCCCAGTCCTCTTTTCCCTATTTCTCTCTCCTTATTCCCCTTTCTCAGCCGTCTATTCCACCAATTTTTTTATATTTAAGGAGTAGAAAATGCTTCGCACAGCAGCAGCCCCACCTGCTTGAGTAAAGCTTTATTGCCATCAGGGCATCCCGACTGAATCAAACATTTAGGACAGCCCGAACTGCAAGAACAACTGCGGGCTAACTCAGCAGCCGCATGAGCTAATTGAGGGAGAGAACGAAAAATAGCTTCCGAGGTTCCCGAACCCCCTTCTGCTAAATCGTAAAAGAGTCCTGCATAGTCATTTGCACCTCTCTTCTCTACCAGAAAATTCACATCATTAGCTGAAGCCAAAATAGTCAGAGGTAAAGCTGCTATAATTTGATGACCGAAACTGTGAATAGCCAACAAATTCGCGGGGTACTCCCACAACTGCTGATATCCGGGAGGAATTGCCTGTTGAGACTGAAGCAATTCCTGGCGAGTAGCTGTTACTACCTGTTGCAGGTAACATTCAACCGGGGAATTCAAACTAATTTGCAGTACAGGAGTCGCAAATTTGATTTCGTAAGGTTGCTCAAAGTTTACCTCATTAAGAACCGATGTTAGCTCAGCCGAGCGAGTTCTCTTGCCACAAACAGGACATGTAGTACATTTTGATAAAGGCTCTCGGTAATTGACGCATTTTCTATTGAGACAAGTTAACTGATAATTGCGAGTCAATAATTGATAACCCGTGACAAGTTGGCTAATTTCTCCCCAAGCCAGTTCCAGAATAGCTTGAGCTGGAATTGCATTACTATCCGTTGAATTGGTTTGAACATTTCCTTCAACTTCTGGAATAACCAACGGGATTTGTTGAGGCAAACTCAAATTCTGCTTGAGGCTGGTATCAGTGTGGCTAATCGCTAGAGTAAACAGTCGAGTTTCAGGGATGTTTTGTAAAATAGCTTTGCCATTCAAGAGTGAGCGCGAAGTATAAGTCACCAAACAGCCGTCTGAGTTTTGCGTGCGGTAAATAGCACCAGGAAATACCTCTCGATAAGCAATCTCCGCACTGAGAAGTTCAATCTCTTCTTGAGTATCCGCATCCACCAGTTGTATCGTGCTAGAACCCGTTCCCCCTCGAAAGTTTACATCTTTATGCGGAAAGCCTTTTGCCCATAATTTATCCCGGCTTTTGTGAAGAACACCTTGCTCAATTAAAGCCGTTGCAATTTGAGGAGCGCTTTTGCCAAAGTAGTGCTTGAGCTTATTGGCCCGAATGCCTGTTTCGACAGCCGCGCACATCAAATGTTTAGCAATATCTATGGGATAATTGGCATTAAAGCTCACTAATTCAGATTCTGCCGACAGCAACAATTCAGGGCGAGCGGCAAAATAGTTATCCAAAGGTGATTGTGCAATGGGAATGAAGATAATTAAACCGGAGTTTGTGCGACCGGCCCGGCCAGCCCTCTGCCTGAAAGCTTGCAAGCTTCCCGGCCATCCCCTAATAATAGCAAAGTCAAGTTGAGGCAAATCAATTCCCGCTTCGAGAGCGCTAGTGCTGAGGATACACTTAACTGTTCCTGACTTCAAAGAGTTAATAATTCCCATGCGGCGCTCGCTGGTTAAACTGCCGTAGAAAATTGCTACTTGCGACTCAATTCCCGAGTTAGTTTGAGTTACAGCTTCTTGCTTAAAAGTGGCCCACAAGTTCTTTATTGCTTGTCTGCCGTTACCGAAGCAAATTCCGCTTTGCCCTTGCTGCAACAAAAACATAATGATGCGCGCAACATCGGAATTAGCATCATGAGTCGGTTTAGTAACAATTAATTGCCGTTCTGGGACAGCAGCTCCGCTAGAGTTAATCCAAACTAACCGCTCTGATTTATTGATATTTCGCTTTCGACTTCTACCAGATAGTAACTTCGCTAATTGAACGGGATTGCCAACAGTAGCACTCAACATCAGGAATTGCAGTTTTTGAGAACAACCTCCGCGCTCGTCTACTGCCAATTTTAAGCGGCGAATTAAGCTAGCTATGTGTCGAGCTCCGTAAACTCCGTTAAAAGTGTGAGCTTCATCTAGGACAATATAGCGGAGGCGACTTAAAAAGTGCTGCCAAGGCTGACTCCAGTGAACGCCTTTCAGCGCATAGTGAATTAACTCTGGTGTTGCGCTGATTATGCTAGGATTTGCCGCCAATAATTGTTCTCTGGTTTGGGGAGGAGTATCTCCAGTTAGAAGTGCAAGGCGTGGGCGCGCAGGCTCAGGAATCAGTTGGAGCAAATCGGCAAGTTTTTGACTTTGGTCGGCTGTTAAAGCTTTCAAGCCATAAATAGAGAGCGCAGTAAATTGATGTTGGAGAATGCCCTCTAAAATAGGCAAGTACGCACTTAAAGATTTGCCAGAAGCTGTTGCTGTGCTGAGGATGACATCTTTGCCCTGGCGCACGGCTTTGAGTGTTTTAATTTGGTGCGAATAAAGCTGTTGAATGCCTTGGCGGTGCAAAGCAGAAATTATTGAAGGCGGCAAGTCTTGAGGAATTTTGTAGAGTTTAGGAGTTGTAGCAGTCGCGATTGTCTGATAAATAACCTCTTCGCCTAAAAAATCACACAAATCGGCTGTTGCAGTTGGCTGCAAATGGCTTGCTTCTGGGAAGTTATTTTGGTGAAAATCAGGTCGGGCTATTAGTTGGGAAAGAAGGTTGATATAATTGGGAGGCATTGGTCACTCTAAGAATGAATCTTTCCTCTCTTACTACCGATAGGTAGGAAAAAGAACGAGAGAGGAAATAGAAAAAAAAACTGGGAGTCGGACTGCTTTGGGTAGCAATTATGGGTTTTAATTCAGGAACTAGGGAAACGGTAGGCCTCTGGCTCACTGCGCTCACGCCCCGCCTCGTGAGACGCTAGCATTAACACAGTACACTTGCCATGTATATAGCGGTTCTCAAGCAAGTGAGGTGTCAACTGCCTAAGCTGCGGAGCATCTAAAGTGTATGTTGGGATTGAGGGGAAGAGAGGGAGAGGGGAAGAGAGGGAGAAAGGGAGAAGGGGAGAGAGTGCAGTTCCGAGTTGAAGGTTGGAAGGTAGCAAAGAAGAGAGGGAGAGGGGGAGAGAGGGAGAAGGGGAGAGAGGGAGAAATTTTTACGCTTTTTCTACAAGGATTTAAGTAGATAATTTAAAGACGCGACAGTTTACCAATTACCAATTACCAATTACCAGACGTACCTCATTTAACCCAGAAATGTTATAGTATGTGATTGAGAATAATAAACCTATGCCTTACAGTAAATTTACTCTCAGCAAAGCTGTAGATGATTTTAATCTCACAATCATTGAAGGCTCACGATTCCTACCAGAAATCTCCCCAGTCACTCCTAGTGCTTTACTTCAGGATACTCTGAGAGAAACAATTCCTTGGGCGATCGCGGTGAGTAGCGAGAAAGCTCGTTCTGAGGGTATCATCAATCCTGTGCTACTCGAAGTAAAACGCCAACTTCACGGACAAATTAGCGTTTTTTCGGGCGAAGAATTCAATGTAGAACCGGAGGCTGAACTTACAGGCTATGTTGACTTTCTCCTGAGTCGTTCCCCGGAGCAACTATTTATCAAAGCTCCTGCAGTTATATTGGTGGAAGCCAAGAAAGAAGACCTTAAACCGGCTCTAGGGCAATGTCTTGCAGAAATGGTGGCAGCTCAACGCTTTAACCAACAAAAGCAACAGCCGATATCGACGATTTATGGAACGGTGACTAGCGGTACAGTTTGGCGATTTCTTAAACTAGAAGAGCAATGCGCGTCCATTGACCTTACAGATTATCCGCTTCCTCCGGTTGAGCAAATCTTGGGCTTTCTGGTTTGGATGATGCAGGAAAGATGAGCTGCTATTAAACGGTTTTTGGGTAGCTCAGTTAACTGACTTTCACCAGAAAAACGAGCGAGAAGCCCCTGGCTTTAGACATGGGGAGGAAAGCGGCAGCGACATACAGCTACGACTTGCACCAAGCATCCGGGCAAACAATACAACTCCACCTGCTGAGTCGGTTGTAACTGGCATTGACGAAATTACCTTACATAAAAAATATGGTAAGCGGAAAGCGAGCGAAACTTTATTTAGTCCGCTCCATGCAAGCGACTCTCTTAGACTTTAGTCCCCGTAAAATTTTGTAACAAATCTGGACTTATTGTACATTTTTTGAGTGCAAAAATGTTAGAAAATAAGTCTGATAAGTAATGAAAAAACAGCGTTTTTGACGCTACCTTTAATGAAAGACTGCCGAATTAACTCGGCAGCGCTTTCCTGTTATTTAAGGTGAGTGAATTGAGTGATTCTGAGCAAAGCAGGCAACATCGAGTCAGGCTTATCTCCTGTTTTGAGAGCGATTTCTAAATCAAACAAAATGGAGAGCGATCGACTTAAGGAGTTCGCAGATACTTCCTTAACCTCCTGCTTAAGGAAATACAGCCGTTTGGGGTTACTAATTCCGCACATACTAGCAATTTCGCTATCAGAACGTTGTTGGCAGGAATTGAGAGTAGCTTTTACCCACAGCCAAGTTTTAAACTGGGTTTGAAGAGTAGCAATAATTGCCACAGGAAACTCTGCCCTTGAGAGCAATTCGTCAAGCACCTTAATTGCCGCCACTGCTTGACCTCTTAAAAGGGCTTCGGCAAGTTGAAAGCTACTGGCTGTGGTAGCGGGAACAAGGGCTTTTGCTGCCTCTTTCGTAATGCGATCGCCCGCGGCATAAATGGCTAATTTTTCCAGTTCACTAACTCTTCTAGCAGAATCGTTGCCAATGGCTACCGCTAGATAGCTGACAGCATCTCTGGCAATTGAGAGATTCATCTGTTTAGCAGTAGCAGCGATCGCACTTTCAATCAAATCAGTACGCCAAGGAGGAATGAGAGTAAACTCCTTAAGTTGACCAAACTGCAACAAATGCTTGACCACCTTAAGCCGCTTGTCGATCGCACCAGCAGTGAAGACTAAATGCGTCGTGGTAGGTAACTGGGGCAAGATTTGCAGCAATTCTAGCCCAGTTTCTCCAAATTGCTTAAAATCGCAATTTTCAACGACAATGAGTTTGCTTCCTCCGCCAAAAGGAACTGAAGCAGCAGCAGAGAGGGCAGCATCCAGGGAAGAAGCATCGAAGCGGTGGATGTTGAAATCTCGCCAGAGAGGGTGAGTTTGAGTTTTGAACTTTTCCACTTCTCTGGCGATCGCGTAAGTATCATTCCCAATTAAGATATAGATCATGCTGCTAAATCCTCCTGTTGTTTGACAGTGACATTAACAGAACGACCTAGAGCTTTAGTGACGATACGCTGCACGGATTCAAGGTGACTTTTAAACTTAGTAGTGTATTTTCTTTCTACTACTAACACACATGAATCAGTAGAAAGTTCTGCAATTTTAGCTCGGTTCAAGAGATCGCGATTGCCTGGTTTCGCTGCTGCTATTACTTGCGCCCAAGTTGCCTCTAAGTCAGGAGCAGGAGCAGGAGCAGGAGCAGTAGCCTTAACATCTTGAGGGCTTTTATCAAGTTTGTCAAATCGATTAGATTGGGAAGTGGCCGGCAATCGCATTTCGGGGGCAGCGGGTTCGCTCTTACCTATCAAGTTCAGCAAGCAGACTTCTAACCAGGTAGCAGCATTCGTACTGGTTCTCAATTGAAATTCTGATTTTTGCAATTGTGCACAAGCCGCATCAATTGTTTCAAAATCGAGATGAAGAGCGAGCGATCGCAGTTGTGAGTAGCCAACGGGCCCTGTAATTAAATTCTGGCAGTGGCGCGTTGATTTGACAATGAGCAAATCTCTCATTGCTGCTAGCAAGTTGCTGAGAATCAGTTTGGGGGTTTTGCCGCTGTCAATCAGGGTTCTCGAAGATTGCAGTACGCTTAAGGTATCGCCAGAATGAATGGCTTTGAGAAGGGCGATCGAGTCTTCCTCGCTAATGCTGCCAGAGACTTCTGCCACTGAAGAAACCGTAATCTCTGAATTTAGCAGTGAAAGCTGAGAGAGTAGTTGCAGGGCATCTCTTAACCCTCCGTCACAGGTGCGAGCGATCGCCCGCATTGCCGAATTTGCGATCGCAATAGATTCAGCGACGCTAATTTTGTCCAATTGTCCCACAATAGCATCAACTGACAGAGATCGGAAGTTAAAAGTTTGGCAGCGGGAGATAATTGTCGGCAGGACTTTATGTGCTTCAGTCGTACACAGAATAAATACCACATGAGCCGGAGGTTCTTCAAGGCATTTGAGGAGAGCATTTTGAGCGCTGATACTGAGTTGGTGACACTCGTCTAAAATCCAAATGCGGTAACGGCTCATCGCTGGCGCAAAGTTGCTGTGTTGTATTAATTCTCTGGCATCATCCACGCCATTGTGAGAGGCAGCATCGATTTCAGTTACGTCTAAGCTTGAACAGGAGTCAATGGTTTTGCAGCTTGAACATTCCCCGCAAGGAGTGGCGGTTGGCTTTTTGCTATTCAAACAATTGAGGGATTTAGCAAGAATGCGAGCGGTTGAGGTTTTGCCTGTTCCTCTGGGGCCAGTAAATAGGTAAGCTTGAGCAATTTTGTCGGAGGTGATGGCATTGGTCAAGGTTGTTTTGATGGTGTCTTGGCCCACTAATTCTTGGAGGTTTTTGGGTCGGTATTTGAGGTGCAGTGGTTGGTACATTTTGAGTGGTTAGAATACTTCTGGTAACTATTCCCCGATAGGGGAGCTGTGCCTAAAGTTGTTAAACTCATAGGACTTACGCATAAGCTCTATCTGTAGTGTAAAAATTGTGTATTTTACCGCTACTAATAGTGTTACCAAGTATTTTTGGCGTTAGTCCTGGCTCAGTTGTTGGCGCTGGCGATCGCGCTGAACACACTACCGCAAGGAAAAATTGCTAAACCATCTGCTGCTGAGATACAGCAAAAAAGCACGGCATGAAGCAATACGGTTCAGATAAGACACTCATGGAGACAAAACACTGTGAAAAATAGATACTGCGAAGGCGCGTGCCTGCCCGAAGGGCTTATGCTTCGCTATTCGCTCTCTTCGGAAAAAAAATTAACTGAACCGTATTGCGCCATGAAGGAAAAATCGAAAGCAAAAAGTTTGAGCAAGTGGAAACTGATTCCAGAGCGCAAAACTGGGGCAATTTACACCCCGCTTACTTGCGATGTTGGGACTTTTGAATATGCAAAATTTTCGGCGGTTGCGATGTTATTTTAACCAATAAAGAGAAACATTAAAAATCACTGATTTACCCGCAAAAACGTTGCTAATAACCAAAAAAAGTAGTAAAATATATGTGGCATTTGTAGACAGTTTAGTGTGGCAAAGAACCACTTAAACCCTCCTAAATTATACAGGAATAGGCTCCGAATTTTGGCAGGAGAGGGCATCAAATTTAGATCCCACTCCCACCTTTCAACTATTCTTGCGGAGCGACAATATATTCGCACTCTAAAGCCTCTGTACCTGACGCTGGCGTTCCAAACGGTGCAATCAGTAGGGGAGTGGTAGAAGTTGCCATTAACACCCGCAAATCAGAGCTGGCAATCGCTTTAGCTGTATCAATCAAATAGCGGATGTCGCACTTTAGACGAAACTCACAGCCCCAGAGTTTAGCATCAACTGTTTCAGTTCCTGAACTGAGAGTATTGTTGAGTGATGCTCGCACTTGTTGGGCATCTAAATCGAATTCTAAAATAGCTGTTAGGTGAGACTTGTCGCTGTGAGAAGCTAACCTCTCTAAGGCTTTTAAAAAGCTCAGCCTCTCAACCACCACTTGATGGCTAAATTGATGTCGATAGGGAGCGATAATTTGGTCGCAAACCGGATATTGCCCTTCTAGCAACTTCGTTGTCAACCGCCAATTATTCCACTCGAATGCGACAAAATTACTAGGTTGCTCTGGCAAACCTTCATAGTAAATCGTAACTTTGTCAGCAGAATTCAAAGAACGCTTTAATAACCGGAGTACCTTAGCAGGGACAGTAAAATTAATTATTTGACTGCTCAAAAGGTGGGAATTGCTGCTTTCGTTCAATCCTAAAACCATTGCTACCCGATGCCCGTCTGTCGTCCAAACTCTCAGTTTATCGAGTCCTCTGTCTGCGTCGTGACTGATTTGAAAATTACCTCCGGTTAAAATGCGTTTGTTTTCCTCACAACTGACAGCAAATAAGCTAGCTTTGAGGACAGAAATTAACACGCTAGCAGGAAGCGTTACAAGTTTCTGTGGAACGCGGGGGATAGCCGGAAATTCGTCCGCTGCTAGCCCGCGAATGGCGTGCTTGCTTCTTAACGCACTCAGAGTGGCACTGACTGATGGAACGTCGCTTCCTTTAATAATTTCAGAAGAACTCTTTAAGGTAAGGCTGCCGTTAGGAAATTTTCCCAGAATGTCAGCAAGTATGGGTGCGGGGAGGGTAAGCTTTCCAGATTGATTGACATTCGCACCAAAGCTCACTTGCATTCCAAATTCTAAATTGTAAGCAGTCAGGTGCAAATGTTGAGTTTCAGCATCAGCTTCAATCAAAATATTGGACAAAATGGGATGGCTGCTATTGCTGGGAATGATGCTTTTCAGAGCCTGTACATAATCGTTGAATTCTCTTGAATCGCAGGCAATTTCAATAGCTGATGGGAGAGGATAAGAAGAAGGCAATATTGCCTCATTTGACACAGTTTCTAGAGAAGGAGCATCGACGGCTGGAAGTGCTGCAAAATTTGTGCAATTTTGCGAGGCTTCTACTTCTTCTGGAGAAATTGTTGAGGGTTCGCAAACTGAGGAAGTTTCAGTTGTTGCTTTGACTGATTTCTTCACAGTCTTTGCAGAATTATGTGCTGGTGCAGTCGAGGGTTTTTTCTTAACTGCTCTCTCCAATACTTCCTCTTTATGGGGTGTTCTTGTCAGTTGAGATTTCGCCATAATTAGTCTGGTGTCAAGGGTGCGATTGGCCGCTGCGGTAGCAGCACTTATTCAGGTTGTTGAGAAAGAGAAGTGGGAAGGGGAAGGAGAAGGAGAAAGAGAAGGAGAAAGAGAAGGAAAAGGATAAGGGGAAGGAGCCCACGCTTAAAAACATAGGATTGAAGGGTAGACATTTTGTATCTAACTCGGGGGGGAGCGATACAATTATTGATTTTTTGAGCGTTGCTATCAACCCACAACTAAAGTTTTTTTCTCCATCTTTATCTTCTCTTTCCCCTTGCCCTTTCGTTTCCTTGTTCGCCTTATTTTATAAATAGGACTTACGCACAGACTCTACTTTAGGAATTACGCAACTGGCATACTCCAATCGATTTATAGGGTGCGTCAGACTTTCGTTATAAGGCGAGTATCGAGGGTTGGGGATAGTAACGTACCTTACTAATTGTGCCAGTTGCGTAATTCCTGTACTTGTAGGGTGCTGATGGCACACGTTACTACTACAAATAGTATAAAGATTGATTCATGCAGCGTAAGTCCCGATGGAGAAGCTTTCTGAAAGTCGATCGTTACTGACTGTTTTCTACACAGGTATGTGTTTGTTAGTTGAGGATTTTACCTGTTAGTTGAGGACTTTACCTCTTGGTTGAAGACTTTACCTCTTGGTTGAGAAGTTTACATTGTACTTGAAAATTTTATTGTTTGAGTACGAGTCATTGGGGGCCACAAATAATATCCGATATCGGCAGCGACTTGCACCGACATAATAAAGTCGATGGTACTCTTTAAGTTTCTGTTGACTGCTCAAATCTTGACCGATTAACAATCTGCTGAAAAGGTCGCTTCCGTCAATGCCAACTTCATCAAAAGTGCTGCCTTGCGAATTGTGAATTGTCAAAGCAAAGCAATTGTCAATTTCAGCAAACAAGTCATCTTTGAACCAGTAGTATTTCCTCCAAAGAAATCCATTGCGTTTGGCACTCTTGAGCTTTTCTTTAAGTTCAGCTTGGTAGCGTTTATTTTCAGACTCGTGCAGGACAAAGATTTGCCGAAATAAACCGTCATCAGTCACAATTTTTAGCAGCCAAACTCGATAGCCGCAGTGCTGGTTAATCTCAGCTTCCTTGACGGTAAATTCCGTTGAAGTCGGCAAAATTACGGTTTTGCCGTCAGGTGCCATGACGGGTTTTTTGGTAATTAGCCTTTCTCCCGGTACAAATCTGGATGCAGCTTGACCGTAGACTTGCTCTCGGATAAGCTGATTGTAGTATTTGACTCGTTTGTTAGTCCAGCACAGAATTCTGAAGGAATCGGGATTTTGACTAAATTCTCGATCGATCGTTTTGACAGCATATTGTAGCAGCGTTTCTGATTTGACTTTGAATGCACCGTTTGACTTGTCTCCTTTTTTGTATTTGGAATGCGGCAAAAATATGTCGGTTTTACTATTGACAAAAAAGCGGCATTCTGTTATGAAATCGAGCACAGGGCTTTCCCCTGCTTGCCTGACAACTTGGGTCAGTACAGCTTTATTGGTAATGCTAAAAGCAGGCGACTTTTTTTCTCCTACAGGATTGAGTTGAGCGGGGTCGCCCATTAAAATTAGCTTGCGGTGATTGAAGAATGTACGTTCAAAATTGCGTTCTATCCATTTCCACAATTCGCTTCCAACCATCGAACATTCGTCGAGGAAGATGATATCGTAGAGGTGAAGGCTGCTGGAACTTGTCTGTGACAAGGCTTTTTCTTGTTCTTTTCTGACCATGCCCAATCCTAAAAGTTGGTGTATTGTCATAAAATCTACTCCGAAAATGCCTTGAGACGCTGCCATTTTTCTGAGAATGCCGACTGCTTTGTTAGTAGGTGCTGTGAGGGCAATGCGTTTGCTTTGACTCAAGAGTTCTTGGATAATTTGAAAGACTATTGTGGATTTTCCAGTTCCTGCGTAGCCGCACAGCAAGAAGAATGACTCGGTAGTGGTTAGAAAGGTTCTCAATTTGTCAAGGGCTTGCTGCTGTTGCGGTTTGAGCGTGAAGGCAAATTGTGTAAGTTTCTGGGGTTGTTCTAGTAAGGCTTGAATCATTAGTTAGTGCCAGATGCTAATTTTATCGTTCTCCTAATAAGCGTTAGCTTTTTCATTTATTTATCACCTAATTAGTCGGAGTTACAGCATATTACGTCTTTAAACTTTAGTCTTTCTATCATTTCTAGCTGCAGCACCCGCGCTTGTTAGCTGCGGAGACGGAAGGTAGCTAGCACTGCTGGTCTGGGCTTCTTCGTCTAAATCGAAGTGAAAGCGGGTGATAATTGGCTGACCTACAGGCCCTAAAATGGCTCCAGAGCGTTCGGGCGGATGGTTGGCGCTCTCCGTCTGAATGAAGTGCAAAACAGATTCGGAAATGTACAGCATCATGGTTTTCAATTGAATTAATTTTTGGGAGGTAGGGGCAAGGTTTTGTATGCCTTGCCCGCAGGTAAATTGTGAGCCAGGACTTACGCATGGGGCCCAGAGACCTGATTTTTTACGAAAATACTTCATTGGAGCAACGCAGATTTGGTAAAAAAAACCCGGTTTCAAGAAGTCGGAGTGCGATGATCGCGAACTGTTTAAGTGTGACTAAGTGGGGGGATCTCGTTTTTAGAGGGTGTTGTTCGAGAGGTTGTCGATCGAGAAGGGGAACAGCCCGGTATGCAGGTAACTGCTGAAGCCTGTTGCCCAAAGGGATGTTTAGCTTCTTCTTGCTCTAAGGTGAGCAAGCTTAACGCCATTTCCTGGCCCTATAACTAAAAACACTGATGTTTAGCTTCTTCTTGCTCTAAGGTGAGCAAGCCTCCTCCTTCAATAGTTGAAGCAGATGCGGCCATCGCTAAACACGTGGGCATCGTGGACATCGAACTTGCCGGCGACTGTTTTTTACCTGCTATTGCTTTATCGAGGGTGAGGCGGATAGCGGGAAAGTTTTGGAGGGCGATCGGGATTCGCTGTGATGATATGATGACGGAATGACGCGGCCCTCTCTCAATTAAGAGCAGCTAGCAGAATTAAATAAAATTCTTGAGTTTGCTACTCTACTATATATGTCAGCTAAAGATATCTTTCATAATGCTGTTCGTTCAGCCTTAGAAAAGGAGGGATGGATAATTACTCACGATCCTCTCTTTATCAAAGTAGAGGAACTGGATTTTTTTATCGACTTAGCAGGGGAGAAAGTTCTCGCAGCCGAGAAAGATGGTTTCAAGATTGCGGTAGAGATTAAGTCTTTTGTTGGGGCATCAGATTTAGCTAGCTTTTATATAGCTTTAGGTCAATTTCTCAGCTATCGTTCCGCCCTCCGAAAAAAACAACCAAATAGGATTTTGTATTTGGCAATAAACCAAGATGTGTACAATGATTTTTTCAGCAATCGATTTATTCAAGAATTAATCGCTGAACATGAACTCAAGTTACTCATTTTTGAAGCTATTAAAGAGGAGATAGTTTTATGGAAAGAATAAATTACGGAGAATTAGTTCAAACAATTCTGTCTCAACACTCCGGGAATGACCTAGATACTGAGACAGAAGTACAATTACTTTTTGACACTGAACGGGAGCATTATCAAGTGCTTCATTTGGGCTGGGACGAGCAAAAACGGGTTTACGGCTGTGTAATTCACGTTGATATAAAAAATGGAAAAATCTGGATTCAGAGGGATAGAACGGAAGCAGGAGTAGCGAATGAGTTGGTAGCTGCTGGAGTTCCTAAAGAAGATATTGTTTTAGCTTTTAAAGCTCCTTACGTGCGTCAATTTACTGAATTTGCAGTGGGGTAAATTGACTCAATTTGTCTGTTTTAATTATCTGTTTAAGTGAAAGATTGAGGAATAAATTGTTCTTTTTTTGACTCCGCCACATTTACGAGCAACTCAGTTGTTTACTGAACGAAAACTGGATGTATAAATTCATTTACAAGATGATTCAGCTTTAATGGTAGATATACCTTCACACAACTTTTCTAACTATTTCAAGGTAGCCATTGATATAGGGTCAATTTTGTAGAAAGCACTCAAATAAGGTGAGCGCTTTCTATCAAAACTCAACACTACCAACTTACTCACTACAGTACCTCGATGGGATTTGAATAAAATATTATCATAAAATTATCCTAACACTGAAACCGTCAAGCGCTATTTTGACATATATCTGAAATATACACTCTTGCAACTCTTCAATTTTTTTCGTGTATCTAATTATTTTTTGGTTCGTTCAACATTTTTGCTAAGCAAGAGAGCTTTAACGCGCGATCGCCCATTCCTCAAGTTAGATGGCTACCTAAGAGAGTTCGATCGCCCATCGAGAGCGATCGGCTACCCAAGAGAGTTCGATTTGTTGTAACCATCTGCGTACAGTAGCCCTGTGTACCTTAAACGTTTGGAGCGATCGCAACTTCCCACTCATCTTCTAAAGGGCATCCTTTCTAAATCAAGTTCAGCAACTTTTGCGAGAGCTTCTAAACGCTTCTTTAATGTTTTATGCCGGGGACATTCTACAGCATATTCGTATTTAGATCCTGTATGTGGAATATCTGGAATTTGGCAATCAATTAAGTTGCTAAGGTTGCCGACTAGCTTTTTGACAGGTATTAGCCAAGCCTTAGCTAACGCTTTAGTACGGAACCCAATCCAAGCTCTAAAGTAGGAGCCATCTTCGCTAATTTGATAAGCCATATTGGGCGATAATTTAACAAGGGGTTCGATGCGGGCTATGCTCAAACCTTTGAGTTCTGTCAAGCTGTAACTTTGGAGTTCTCCGCTGTTCCACTGGATTTGAAATGGACGTGGATTTTCAACGTTCAAGGTAATAACTGTCCCCATTCGTTGAACTCCTTCTCGGTGCTGTAAAATGCAATATCCCTCTCTAAATCCGTAGAAGCCTTGTTTTTTTGTTAGGTTTTCTAACTGCTGCTTCCAGGCTTCTTCCCAAGCTATGTTAAAGTCGAGAAGTTCGTAATTTTCTTCGCTCAATTGTCGAGCTAGTTTTTCTTTCAACTGCTGTTTTTGGAGCGGCATAGCGAATTCTAAGAAATTATCGGGCACTTCAAGAGCTAAATGCGTCTTAGCTCTGATTCTGAGTTCATTGACAGACAAACAGCGGGCGTCTTTTAATTGCTGGGGTGCAGGAATATCTATAGTACAACTTGTCAGGTAGCCGGGAAACAAGTTGATGGGAAAGAGATAAAATTGGTCGAGAGTAGAGATGAGAATGTCGTGTTCGCTCAGCGATTCTACTTTGAAAGGAGTTGCATTACTAAATTGTATCTGTTCGGAATTAGCGAGTACGATAGTTGTGCAAGTTGGAAGTTCTCCAGCAGTTTTTTGGGGGATAAACTTAGGAACGAGAGAGATTTTGAGGGCGCGGATTTCGTCGAGGTTATAAGTCCAAGAAAATGAATCTTCGCCGGAAATTGCGTCCCAAGTAATTGTCACAGGTTTTTCATTTTTGTTGAGAGAAGTAACAGTACCGTATTGGTTGCCAGTTTTAACGATATCGTTTAACTTGAAGGGATGTTCTTCGGCAGGTGCGGGAATGAGGAAAGGGAAAATTACTGCAACTACTTCTTGGATTTGAGAGGAGTGCTGGCTGGCTGATTCAAGAAAGGTTTTGTGGGGGTTTATAATAGACTTGTTAGCGTTCATAACAGCAAGAAGTTGGTTATTCCTTAACTTCTCCCGTTAGGGGTAGCTTTTAATTTTGAGGTTTCCTCAACCAATAGTTATTGCTCCAATTGCAGGAAATGACTTAGCTGTTGTTAGAGGAGAGGCTAAGTAGCGATTGCCAGCTATACTGGTATCAGCCACATCTACGATCGCACAACTATTAATTTGAGTATTTTTACTCATATAATTAGAGCGCTCGGTACAAAATGCGATGGCTCTGGAGCGTCAATCAAGACTAGAATAAAAAGCTCTACACTTAGTACACTTTAACAAGCCTGCCTTTGACAATCTATCGAGTTAACAGCACCTAATTGATAAAAAATTCTCCCAGTTATCAGTTGCTTCTATAACTGAGAGAATTTGCGGGAAAGCCGATATATTCAGGACTTACGCAAAAATTGGCTTAACACACTACTCATAGCGGTAACGTGCGCCAAGTGCACCTACGGATAGAGTCTGTGGGTAATTCCTGATATTAATCTAACGCAGGTATCTCGATTAATTCGATTTCAAACAGAGCTGCGTCGTTATTCTTTAGGCAAAGTAGGCTTTGGTGGAATGTCAAAAACAATCACAAATGTGAATTCTTTGACAAACCGTTGCAAAACCCGAAAATGATCGTCTGCATCCCTCCTCCTGCGAAATCGCGCCACAACAATACGCTGACAATTAGGAAGCAGCTTAATGATGCACCACGGATGCAATCTCTCAAAATAAGTCATTTTAACCTCACCAGCGACAGTAACAGGTTGCGTTCTTTTTTCCTTGCTTGCCATTACGCTAGTTGAGAGAATATTCTTCAAGACAGGTCACGCTGACCTTGACAATTAATTAGGTTTGTGCTTTCAACCGCTCAAATTCTTTTCTAACGCACCTTCTTATCTTCGGAATGCGGACACAGCAAGTTCGCCAGTATGTCGGGAATCTCCTCAAAGTGTTCCAGGAGAAAATCCATTACTGCTAAATGGCGCAAATCTACAGCAGTAGGAAATCTTCGATTTTTTCCCCGCTTAAACCAACCCTGCACTGTTGAATCAGAGCGGGAACAAATGGAGGCAATTTGCTCGTAACTTACCCCCCACTTGACATAAAACTGTTTCGGCGTCATGCCCAATTGGCATTGGCTGTAAACTGCAATCAAATTGCGTTCTCTATCTGTCAAAGTATGCGGCTTTTTCATCCTCACACCTCTCTAAATCTTCCTCCCACGCCGTATCAAATTGACACCAAGCTGCACTCTTGGAATCAGGAGCCAGCCAAATTACGTAGCACCACATCCAACAGCAACGGCGCTGTTCGTAGTTGTAAAATTTGCCGATAACTGTTCCCCCATCGGCTTCTTCGCCAACATCGGCCCAGCGCACCATCTCGCCACACTCAAAGCGCGGGGGATGAATTTGGGCAAAATTTGCAGGCAACTCAGTTGAAGGTGGTAGATCCTTCAACTGTTTTAGTGGCAGGCCCGAAATCAAATCTCGCTTTCCTTTTGAGATTGACATGAGTTCTTAACTGTGCATCGACTGCAACAGATTTGTTTTGATAGGTTTTTAGGCCAATTTCTTGATAAAGAAATTGCAGCGCGATATTTCCTTAAATCAATCAATTGGAATCTATATTTGACGAACTATTCTCAATGCCAAACTCTGGCTAGGCTATCAGTTTTTTGAGATACCGCCCAATCGCGTTGATGTCAAGTCCGGTTGCAGCAGACTGGTATAGTAAAGGTGTAGTTGCTTTCGTCAGCGAGGTGCGAGGATCGACAAACGTCTCCAAATCGAACCACACCGGGAAGTAGAAGGACTATTGGAGAATATTGATGACTTGTTCTTCAGAATATAACCAGCCAGCAAAAAAGGTTGCAGGTAGAATCAAACAATAGTATAATTAGATTAGTTACTAATAATTTTCTGGGTGGCGCGGTGTTATGACAGCCCTTGAACCTGTTACCTTCAGAGACCTCATCGACGCGATCGCCACATTGCCGATTATCAACTTTCCCGAGAATTCGAGTCAGTTGAATAGCAATAAGCGGGAAGTGAGTTGCAACAAGCGCCTCCGATTGCCCAGAAAGCGATTAAGTCGGATTTGGTTGGCCATCAAAGAATAGAAGCCAGTTAGCCTACTTGACGTAATGCCCCTTTCGTCCAATAATGAAGGAATTTACCCGTCAAGGATGCGCCGTGAAGGTTCTTGGGAATGGGCGCGCTAAGATTTTGACGCCCGCAGAAATTGACCGACTGTTTGACCGGGGTTTTATTACAGCAAGGGACAGGCTTTTGTTTGCTGTAACTTTTTACTGTGCCTGCCGCATTTCAGAGGCGTTAGCTTTAACAACTCACGACATTGTTGGGGGGTCAGTCACGTTGCGGAAAGCGACGACAAAGGGGAAATCAGCAACGCGAACGCTGCCGCTCCATCCTATGCTGGCTAAGTATTTAAAGGCTTACAATCCAGATGCGGGTTTTTTGTTTCCGGGGCGAGACAATACGAAGCCTTTGACTCGCGCCGCATCGGATGTGATTTTTAAAGAAGCTTGCAAGCGGGTAAGAATTAAGGGGGCTTCAACACATTCGATGCGGCGGACGGCGCTGACTAATTTGAGCAATGCGGGGGTGCCGCTGCGGGTGATTATGGAGATTTCGGGACACAAAAATTTGTCGAGTCTCCAGCGCTATTTGGAGGTACAGCCGGAACAGCTTGTCAAGGCTATCGGGCTCTTGAAGTAAGGCGACAGAGCTCAATATTTTCCTGTCCTTTAATATTACCGGAGTTTATAGATATTCCGAAACCGACAGCATTCAGCATCAAACAGCAACTTAACCGTTCCCGTTCCGCTATTCCGTCCTTTCAATCCAATAATTTCAGCCGTTCCCCCATCAGGAGAATCAGGATTGTAATAATCGTCCCTGTAAACTCCAAGCACAACATCCGCATCCTGTTCAATTCCACCTGAACCACGCAAATCCGATAAACTCGGACGCTTGTTCGTGCGAGTCTCTACCCCCCGATTGAGCTGAGAAAGCAGCACAACCGGCGCGTCAACCTCGCGAGCCAAAATCTTCATCTGCCGCGTAATTTCGCTAATTTTATTGACAACATTTTCATCCGCCGAATTCACCATCAATTGCAAGTAATCAACAATTACCAAACCCAATGGGCCGCGCTCACAAACAAACTCCCTAACTCTGGAACGAATCTCCAAGGGAGACGGTTCCAAACTTTCGTCTATCCAAAAATCAGCATCGCTAACTTTCCCCAAAGCCGAAGCTAGCACTTCGTACTTACCAGCTAGGTTAACTTTCCTGATATCTTTCACCGACACCCCACTCTCAAGTGCCATTAGTCGCGCTGCCAAGTCCCGACCTGGCATTTCCATCGAAAACATCAAAACTCGACCGTTCGTGGGAAGGCAAGCAATGTTGTAGCCAAGGGCACAAGCCAAAGCTGTTTTGCCACTGCCCGGACGACCTCCTATAACAATCAATTCACCTCGGTAAAATCCGCCTCCCAATAGGTCGTCGAGGTCGTAAAACCCTGTGCTGATTCCAGGAAAGTAGTTAGCAGTCTCCAAGCGCTCTTCCTCAATTTCATCTAGATATCGCCAAAGCTCCCCGCAGTATTCCGAGAGAGGCCGAATAGCTTTTTGCCGCTCTTCTTTGTACTTATTGAGGGCAAAAATCTTTTCCTCGGCTTTATTTAGTATCGCATCCAATTCGGTGGAAGTCTCGTAGCCAAGCTGCACGAGGTCATTACCAACTTTGATGAGTTCGCGCCGGACAAACTTGTCTACGACTAGCAAGGCATATTGGTCGATGTTGACGGCTGAAACAGTTCGGTCTACCAGCATTACCAGTTTGGTTTGACCCCCTACTACTTCCAGCAGGTTGTGGTCGTCGAGGAAGGTGGTGACGTTCATCAAATCTGTGGGCTGCTCCTTAGAGTGCAGCGCTAAAGCGGCCCGATAAATGTGTTGGTGGACTGTAATTGCTAACGCTTCGGGACGCAGAATATTTGCGACTCGGTTAATCGCGATTGGGTCGATCAGAATTCCGCCTAAAATTGCTTCCTCTGCATCAATATTGCTCGGAATAATTTTGTCAACTAAACTGACTGCCATGTCTGGTATTCTCCTTTGAGCTTGTTGCTAATTCAACTGTGCGAAAAGTTGTCTAAAAGATGAAAAGCTGTCTAAATGGGTTGGACGATCACTGTTTTCACAGCTAAGCTAAATAGCTAAGTAGTAGACAATTTGTTCACAATTTGTTTTGCTTGCTGAGGAAATCGCTGTATCCACTGCAAGTAAATTTGCTGCTGAATACCTAGCGCTGCGAAAGCTTCTTCGCCTAGTTCTTGGAACTGTTCGGATAACTTTCGATGAGTTGTTAATGGCATATACTGAGGGTCAATATAATCCTCAGTTATTCTTGTTGTCTGTGCAGAAGGAGAATTTTTTGGAGTTGGAGAAGAGCCTGCTGAAGCTGGAGACGAAACAACATTTGTTGGGTTCGAGTTTGGAAAACCATTAGTTTTTCCCCACCAACGACCGCGCAAACAGTCAACAATCCATCCTGAAGGGTTAGATATTTGCTTTGTTTGGCTTCTGATTTGCAGCAGGTTTATGGCTGCTTGAATTTCTTCTAAGTTGTACTGGAGGACGCAAACTCTCAATTCGGGATTCATCCCTCCTGTGGCTTGCATAACTATCTCGACAATCTGAGTCGCATCGGGGTTTGTAATTGCAACCGCTTCAGAGTTAGCAATCGCAACTACTTCGGCAATTTTAGTCGTTTCGGAATTGACAATTGCAACCGCTTCGATAATTTTAGTTACATCAGGATTGGAAATTGCAACCGCTTCGGAATTGGCAATTGCAACCACTTTGACAATTTCAGTTGCTTCGGAGTTAGCAATCGCAACCGCTTCGGCAATTTCAGTTACATCAGGGTTGGCAATTGCAATCGCTTCATAATTGGCAATTGCAACCACTTCGGCAATTTCAGTTGCTTTGGAATTGGCAATTACAACTGTTTCGACAATTTTAGCGACTTGAGGATTAACGAACGAAGATGTTTCGAGATTTAACCGGACAGCTTTGTTGGTTATTGTTGGTTCGGCGCCAGAGATTCTTTGATGGTCGAGGCTGTCGAGTTTTGTGGGTAGTTTTTGCGGGGGTTCAGAGGTTAAACCTGTTTGTTCTGAACTGCAAGGTATTGTCGCATCATCGATCGCTTGAATTTTATCTGAATTAGTATTCAGATATTCAGCGGTTGGGGCGGAATATTTATCCTCAGTTAGAATTTTTAGTCTTTGTTGTGAATTTTTATTTGACTGACTGTCTTTGGTCTGGATTTGAGTAGCAGGTTTTGGTTCTACATTTTTTGGTTTTACATTTGTCTTGGCTAAATTTTCTCTTTCTTCAAAAAAACTTAAAAAAACAGCAGCAACATTTTCAGTGCTTTGCTGTCCTTTCTTATCCTCTGTAAAGAGTACGGCGCCATCAGGGTTTGAACCCTCTATTTGCTCAATTTTTGACTGTTGACGTTGATTTTTTGATGAGTTGCTCAGTTTTTGGAATTTTGAGTGGGTATGAGTGAAGGGGCGAACGTCGCCCAGGTGCTGCACTGCTATGCGAAAAATGCCGCGTCCGTAGTTTTTCAGGATTTTGACCAAACCGAGTTTTTCGAGCTGTCTGAGGGCTGTCCGCCTGGTGTTGGGGCTGTAGGGCTTGCCATTGCGGACTCTTGTGGCTCGTTTTTCGCCCAAGGGGATGTCATAGATGTCGATTTCCTCTGGTTTGCCGCCGATGCAGGTTCTGTACAGGTAGAGGGCGAGTTTGATGGCGCTGGGGGTAGCGCCTTCGAGTACGTCGGCCAGGGCTTCGTAAATTGAGGCATATCTGGTGAGTGGTGGTTTGTGCCAGGTAGTTGTATCTGCAACCATTTTTTGTTCGCGGTAAAAATGAGCGTGTCACTTTTAGCGGCTGTGGTAGCTACTAGAAGCGTGCGAGAGGGGTTGTTATGGATTTGGTCGGATTTGGTCGCGGGGTATCCGCTCGTGCTTGCAGCAGGAAGGCGAGATGCGCTCCATCGCGCTGCATTGGCGATCGATCGTCGAGCCCGTGCGATTATTTTTTCCATCCTGCCAGGTCGATCGTCGCGGGATGTGGTGGCGGATCAGTCTTATCAGACTTATAAGAGTTGTAATCAAAAGCTGAAACTCAGATACAGCAAGAGTTTCAAAAAATCATAATCCCGGGATGTGGATGAGATTATCCTGGGATGTGGATAAGATTGTCCTGGGATGTGGATGTTTTTGTAATCAAGCTTAAACCCTTACATTGTCTGGGTTTGAGCTTGATTTTTAAATTTTTTTTTGTGATTACACGGCTGCTGTCGGCTTGATTACGGCAACTAGCCCTTTAGGATCGCTGGATCTCGCTAATTCTGAAAATAGGAGTATTTGAATGCGTTTGCCTGCATAGCTATCCGCGAGATACTGGACAAAACTGGACAACCAGCTCAAATCAGTAAAGATACAGCCCGGTAAAGTCTGGACTGAGGTTACGTTAAGAAAGTCATGACACCCGCCATACGCAGCCAGCCCCAGGCTCTGTCGCTGCGATCGCTCAAATTGAATAACAACTTGAATAACCAATTTTTTATTGCTCGGGCGTAGAGAATTTTTGCTTGCTGTTGATTAGTAAGGCTTTTGCTGGGTAACATCAAAATTCTCCAACGTGGCTAAAATCGACACAGCCCAAGGTCAAAGTTTTTTATCTGCTTGAAGTCACGATCGTAGGATAAAAAACACTAACCCAATCTATGAGCAGCTTTGGGTAATACAATTTCTCTAAAATGCTGCTACAATGCGGGTCGAGTACCCAATACAATTAGATTCGAGCGGTACAAACTACTGTTGCATTATTTTGGAGAAATGGTATAAGTTTTCCGAAGCAGCGACCAGTGAGGCGACGAGTCAGTTTGGTACGAGTACCGCGCCCCAAAACTGAATTCAACAGCCGACAAGTTTCAAACCCCCATCGATCTAAAATCTCCAATCTCAAATGCGATCGACTTCACTCAGCGATATCCAATAGAGCGAGCAATTTAGTCTCTATTTCCGGGCTGACAGTCCGCTGACCACGCTCTATCTGAGCAATCAGCGACTGTGAAACCCCCAACCAACCAGCTAATTTTCTCTGAGTCCACCCCTTACCTTCACGGGCTTTTCGCACGGAAGCACCTGCTATCGAGAGTGGTTTTGCCGAAGCGCGCTTTAATTGTTTGGGTTGGGTCTTCTTTGAGATTAAAAGTGGGATGGGTTCTGGCTGAAGGATGGTAATTTTGGCCGCCAGCCAGCATTCCAGGTAGCCTTTTGGGTTTCTTTCTTTGTTCTCAGGCTGAAGTTTATCTGGATAAGTTTCCGGGTCAAATTCTATTTGCCACTCCAGATTCATTAATAGTTTTAAGGCACTATCCCAGCTCTGCTTTAATTTGTAGGCTTTGCGATTATCGCTGCGAGCTGAGTCAATTTGTGGAGATGGTAAAATCGCTTTTAGTAGCGTTAAAACTCGGTATTCACCACTGGCGTGAAATCGGCTTTCTATGGTGACATGAATTGCTAGTCTTAAGGCAAATTCGTTATGGTACGGATCGATTCTCAGCACTTGCTGGGAAAGATAGCCAAACTGATATAACGCTTCTCTCGACTTGGCTCCAGCTCGGTTCAAAAAATCCTGAGTCCACAATCCGGGTTGGACTGTGATGTAGATTTCATGGGGGTTGTCTATCTTACCTTCAAAATTTAACTGACCTTGGGGTTTGATGTAGACATTCCACATTCTCCCTACAGGAGCACTAGCTATAATTTGCCCTTTCTTGTTCATTCCCTCAATCCAAACAGCTTTGACCAACAAACAATCAAGGGCAAATGCTGTATTAGCAATCTCTAGCAGTTTTTCTATTTTAGTTTTTTTGTGATTTTTATCCCATCCCATTTCCTTAACAATATCGCTGGCTTTTAGTGTAAAGCTGCTGTGCCAAGGAGTCTCTTGTTTCATGGTGTGAGCTGCAAAAATAATGTGCAATTTTGCGCTGGTAAACCCAAACTTATCAATGATTTGCTGGGCTTCGTTCCAAGGCAGCAGGGTAATGTCACCTGGGCTGGAAATGTAATGCTCGATATAATTGTTTGAGTTACCCTTTGCTTCATGTTGAAAAACAGCAATACTGCTGGCAGCTTCATACCACAAATCAGGTCGGATCTGCGCGCGGAGACTGGAAGCCATCAGAGCTGCTGTTGGAACAGCTTCTACAGATTTATTCTTGAATAATGGGGGTTCGGTTACTGGAATTGGAAGGGGTGCAAGTTCTAAGATTTTTGCCAACTGAGCTGCTGATAGATTTTGTATATTTATTTGTTGTAGTAATTCATCGGCAGCATGATATCCACACGCACTAATTATCTGAGATTCTGTCCGGGATTCGGATTTGGGTAAGGATGCGTCAGGGTGAAAAGCGATCGTTCCAGGCAGAATATCCGATAGGTTTTCTCCTCGCTCGCAGATATCTAATTGATTCAGTATCCACTCTGCATTCTTTTCCAGAAAATCAGATATAAAGTATTTCTCGAATGTTTTTTCAATAGTTCCTAATAATTGTGGGGTGATTTTTAAATCGCGATACGGTAAGTGTTTTATTCCACTGTTTTGAGATATAATTGTTTTCAAAACATGATGCAATCGGGTAGCAATATTCACTAATATTGAAGATAGGAGTTTACCTTCTCTACCTAGTTTGAGAGCGTATTGTTGGATGCGATCGCGGTCTCTCATAAGGACAATGTGTTTTCAGGTTGCCACATATATCGAATCAAGCAAGATTTAACCCGCCGACTATTAATGGTAAACTCCTCAAGGCGATCGGTGCTTGCTACAACCAACAAAAAGCTGTTTTGCGATCGAAATTACCGTCAGACAGAACAACTTATCAAAAAATTCAAAAACTGACTCACAAGCTTGCATTGCCTCATGGATAACTACCTCCACAATGCAATTCGTTTATTATAGATTGTCTGGCAGCTAATCAGATCGAAGGCGATCGATAAAAACGATGGGTAGAAACAGTCGATCGATTTCAGCAGACAGCCCCATCGAAACTTTGTTGTTATACCAAATTCATAAAATATCGCTAAATATCTACCCCCTCAACTCCCCCATTCGAGGGGAGGAGTTAGAACTGCCTCTGTAGCAGAAATTTATGAAATTGGTATTATTCCCCACCATTTTGTTTCAAAACCGCCTCAATTTCCGCCAGCTTTTGGCGCAAAACCTCCTGCAACTCCACAAGTTGGTCAACTTCAGCTTGCTCCAACACTTGAGGTGAGAGCTTTTTCAAATTCCCGGCTGCCAACTTAACCTGCTTGAATTGGCGGGCTGCCCCTGGGAAATCATCCAGATTAGAATTGATAATTTCTTGCACCAATTTACGAGTTTGAGTCACCGACAATTTCTCGGCAATAACTCGATCGGTTGCTTGAACTCTAATCGGCTGCGCTTCTTCCTCTGGCAAGACTAAATTTTTAGCAGAGAGTTTAGAAAGAGCCATTGCATGAACCCCTTTAAGTCCTAATTGCCTGATAGCAGTCTTAAGGTCATCAGCCAAAGACAGCATCGGGAAAATGTTGGCATCGATAGAAGCGGGATTGAGCTGCAAATCCAACAGTGTCCGCAAAACGGCCAACTCTTGTTCATCCAAACCCAAAGCGGCCCAACCCTGTTGCTGCTCGTCAGGTGCCACCGTCACCAACTCGGAAACCAAGTTCATCCGTTTTTGCGCGTTCAAGCGTCGCACCACTGTCGAGAGAATGCGGGGGATAGTTGCAGCTTCCAAACCCGTATTTTCAGACAACTCCCGCACAATAGCTTCTGCTTTATCGAGGGGATTGAGGTCTTCACGGTGCAGGGAAGTCAGCAGTGCTTTGCGGTGCAAAGCCGCGGGTTCTGGAACGATCACAGCTTGTAAAGTTTCCCAGCCCAGATTTTTAGCGCTGCGCCAGCGCCGCTCTCCATCGAATATCACGAGTTCTCCCCGTTGAATCAAGATAATGGGTTGCAGTTGTCCGTCACTAGCGAGGGAGCGGGACATGGACTCGATACTTTCCGGCAAAAATGTCTGTCTGGGTTGTTCAGGATTAGGCTGAATTTGGTCTAGTGAAATGGAGAGGATACCGCTGGCGGATTCTAGTTGTTCTCGCAGTGCAGTCAATTGAGATTCCAATTCCGTTGAACCCGATTTTCGCAGTTCTTCAATTTCTGCTTTGAGTTCCTGAATCTCGGATTCAGCTTCAGAGAGGTGCATTGACTGCTTGGCGGATGAAAAATAATTTCCCAAGTCGGGAGCTTTACGGGCGGCCATGGCGATTTTAGATTTTAGATTTTAGATTTTAGATTTGGATTGGAGAAAGTGAGTTCATGGCGAAAGCAATAAACGAAGGATTCGTTTTCGCCGGCGCAAGTTGTGACTGTGAATCAAATACTATTTCTTTTTTTTTCCTTTTTTGGCAACAGCCGGGGCAACTTCATTTCCCATTAAAGTAGCTAGGTGCTTAACAATTTCTTTGAAGTCCCCTAAAGCTGGGTGAAGCGGGCGATAAAGGTGTAATGGCAACCCTTGACCGCTGGCATTGACAAATTCTGCACTGTCCCGAATAGGTGGAAAAACGCGGATATTCATCTGCTCTAGCTGGGCTGGCAAGGACTCTAAAAGTTGTCGGTGGACGGCTCGTTTCGTATCGTATTGGTTGGGTACAAACCCTAAGATTTCTGGTTGCGGCTTGAGGCGTAATTGTTTGCAATGGTGGTAGTACCACTCCAGCAGGTGAGCTGCTCCTTGAATTGATTTTGGTTCGAGCTGTACGGGCACTATTATATGAGTGCAAGCAGTTAGTGCCATCAAGGGCAAGGGGCCGAGGGTAGCGGGGCAGTCGAAGATAATTAGGTCGTGATCCATTGGATAGTCGCTCAGGCAATCGCCTAGAAGATAAGCGCCACGCTTGTGCAGAACTAACTCGTCTGCTGTTTGTGTCAGCGTCATTCCGCCTTGACAAACGGTTACATTATTGGTGTGGGAACTCCAGGTAGGAGTAAGAGGCCAAGAGCCATTGAAGCTTTCTCGCATTATGGCGGACAGTGTGTGTTCTGGCTCTGGCGGATTTAGACCGCAAAAAAGGGTCAGGGAGCCTTGGGGGTCGAGATCCATAATGGCTACTTTCAAACCCCTCAACCCGAGTTCGTAGGCGAGGTGAACTGAAAGTGTGGTTTTGCCAGTGCCGCCAGCATTGCTGATGATTGCTAGTCGAATTTGCATACTTTTGAATTAAGTAGATGATTTAAGTATGATATATCGAGAGTCGGCATCAGATATCGATATATGAGAGCATTACGGTAAACCACCGTTGGGCCCCACGTTGAAACAGCAAGTTAATATTTAGTCGGTCGAGCAGAATCTCGTCAAGTTTAGTAGGGGCGAAGACTGTTGAAAAGAATTTAAGTTCGATCGCTCTTACTGAAACACCGAACGTCATATATCAATATCTGAGGTACGAACTCTAAAAACCGAGTTAACTTCGAGCGCAGTCTTGGGATTTGGTGATCGTACAATCTGCCGAACGTCATATATCGATATCTGAGGTACGGTTGTAAACACAGAGTTAACTTTGATCGCAATCTTGGGATGGTGAGCTCGCCTAATCTACCGACATGCACTCGGGGGACGTACATATCGATATATGAGGTACGATTCTCAAAACCGAGTTAACTTTGAGAATAGTCTTGGGATTTGGCGATAGACTAAGGTTTGAATTTCATATATTGATATATGAGGTACGAATCTAAAAACCGAGTTAACTTTGATCGCAGTCTTGGGATTTTGCGATAGTACAATCGGCCGAAATGCAATTCTGACTCAAATCGCTGATAATATCTAAGCTCATATTGTCAACTAATTTAGTCAGAGCCACAGCAAGAGGCTTCTGCGACAGGGGAATTCGCTCAATCAACAGCCTTACCGCTTGCTCGTCTCCACAAGCGGCTGCTTTATAAAGCTTCTCAATCGACTCCCTCGGCAAGACAGACAGCGACTCAGGAGTCAGTTGCTGGGCAGGCTCATCCTGCTCGGACTTCCTCGGCGACTCCTTTTCATAGATATAGCGAACACCCAAATGAAGCGCCATCTTCTCAAAAATTACTGCCTCTCGGAACGGTTTGGCAACAAAGTCATCGAAGCCGTTCGACATGGCGAGTTCCTGGGTTTTAACAAAAGCATTAGCGCTCAAAGCAATAATTTTAGTGTTAGAACCGTTCGGCCGTGCTCTAATTTTTTGAGCAGCTTGAAAGCCGTCTAGGACAGGCATCCTCAAATCCATCCAAATTAAATGCGGCTTGTACTTTCGCCACAATTTAACAGTCTCAATTCCGTTATCCGCGAACCACACAAGAAAGCCAGCCGACTTCAATATCTGAGTTAGCAGCAACCGATTTGCCGACTCATCGTCCGCTACCAGAATGCGATATATTTGTTGGTTGGATGCCAACCCTTTCACTCGTTTTTGCGGCAGTCTGTCATAAATTTCGCTCTGTGTTGCATGACTGACTTTAATGTGAAAACTAAAAACCGTTCCTTTCCCCACAGAACTTTTGACCTTAATCTCGCCACCCATCAGCTTGACGAAAGAGCTACTGATTGGCAATCCCAAGCCCGTTCCCGTTTGCGATTTCCTACCAGTTTCAGTTTGCACGAACGGCTTGAACAAACGGCTAATCTCTTCAGGGGCAATACCAGGGCCTGTATCCTTCACAGAAAACAGAAGAAAGAACTTGGATAGCGGTTTTTTGGCCATAGACTGAAGGCATTTTACAGTCAGCTTCACCCTACCCGTCTCAGTAAATTTAACAGCATTGCCCAACAGATTAATCAAAACTTGGCGCAGCTTGCTTTCATCAGTTCGGACGTATTGCGGTACATCTTTCCGGAGTTCAAAAACAAGCTGCACTCCTTTAGACTGAGTTTTGAGTTGGAACATCCGTTCTATGTCCGAGAGCAAACTGTACAGGTCAAAAGCATTTGATTCGAGGGTAATTTGACCAGCTTCAATCTTAGACAGCGACAAAATATCGTTGATTAATTTCAACAAATGCTCGCCGCTGCGATTGATAATATCTAAACTCGACTGCTGTTCCGGTGCAGTTTTTTTAGAGTTTACAAGGAGATGGGCAAAGCCGATAATCGCATTCAGAGGCGTTCTCAATTCGTGGCTCATATTCGCCAGAAAGGTACTTTTAGCGCGATTGGCACTTTCGGCTGCAATGAGAGCTTGTTTTAGTTCCTTTGTTGTCTGTGCAACTTGCCGCTTTAAATCGCCCGAATATTCTTCTAACCGCTGGCGAGATGCTTTTAACTGGGAATTCATGCGCTCAAAAGCACAGGCTAGGGCTTCGAGTTCCGCAACGCCGCTACCCGAAACTGTTGAGTCGAAATCGCCGCCGGCTATCGCCTCTGTTGCTGAAATTAACCGCCGCAGCCGTTGTTCTATTCTTAGGGAAATGGACAGCAAAAGGCAGATAGAAAGAACCAAAGCCAGCAGCACGAGCAAAATAGTGTTGCGGGTGTTGCTCTGAACTTTGCTCGTGAAGTCGGTTTCGGGTACAACTGCCACAATCAGCCAATTTAAGCCTTTCGAGTTTTCAAAAGGTCTGACTTGCAGCCAGTATAGTGAGTTGCTGGCAGTAAAGTTAAGATTTTGGCTGCTGTTAATAGCAGCGAGGCTACCATAATGTTTAAGCAAATACTCTGTTGAAAGCTGGATTACTTTCTGTTGCAGAGCTTGGGCGCTTTCTCGCTGCAGTCCGTCAACAGAAATAGACGGTTTTGGTTCAGTTACCTCGTTCCAAGCAACTAAATGTCCCGAACGGTCTAAGATAAAGGCTTGACAGTTAGGGCTGATGTGGAAATCGTGCAAGTTGAATTTTGAGGTTGGGGTAGAAAAAGCAGAATTTGTTTTTTGTTGACGGAATATTGTTTTTGCAGAGTCTGACCCATTTCTTTCCCCATTTGGTTTGATTGTGACTCCGGCTGTTTGACTTGGGAGAAGTTGGTTTAGCGAACCAGTTTGCATTTTCTTATAAGTCCCTTCTCCTTCCCCAACCGCAACCCCTTCTTTTAAGTAGTTGTCAAGGCGGCCAGAGATGCGGCTCGTTACTTCTCCCAATAGCTGTGCAACTAAGTCATTCATTGTCTGCCGCCCTGTTTGAAAAGAAAGCCATCCCGTTAGAGCTAGTAAGGTTGAAATTAGGAGAGCGTTGGGGACTGTAAGCACAACGCGCAGCGGGAGGGCAGACTTTTTTTGAACAGAGCTTTTTGGGCGGAACATTGGTTGAAAAAAGGGAGTGGGGAGAGAGGGAGAGAGGGAGAGGGGGAGAGAGGGAGAGAGGGAGAGGGAGAGAGTGAGAGAGTGGGAGATTAGAGGTGTGCAGTAAACAGCAAGCTGTTTGAATTTTCAGGTAGATTGCAGTTACATAATCCCTCATTTCTATTCAATTGGGTGAGTATATGTTAGATGTTGAAGCCCTCTAGTTTTTATCGGGTTGTTGCAAGTTTTCAAACTTCTCCCACTCTCCCACTCTCCCCCACTCCCCATTCCTGTTACCTATTCCCGCAGCTCCGGCTCCAATCAAAAAGCAGAGCGACTTTTAAGAAGCCGAGTAGTTCGGGCTGTTGGCGGTTGTCGCTGTTGAAATCTTGTTCCAGGGTAGTTCAATTCTTCTTGTGCAATGAGGCTCAGCTCGACAATCACAGACAAGTCTACTCCGGCTCGTGCAGCAGCATCGGCCGCCGATAAATTCTGATTTTTTACTAACGCTAAAAATTGTCGCACGCTGTAGACTACCGGGTCGTTGGCTGCTGTATAGCCTTTTTGAATGGCAATTAGCAATCCTTTTTCAACATCTGATGCGGAGGGGGCGCGACCTCTATCAACGTTTTCTGTCGGCGACATTCTTGGGGTGAGGGGAGCGATGCGAATTCCTAAGTGTTCTGGTTCTTTGTTGGTAGGAACGATGTTAAAGTTGTAAAGTCGCTGTTTCCCTTTTGAATCTACAGTTTTGATTGAAAGGTTAGTGATGGTAGCTGTGGTAGCTCCCGGAAAATTGAGCGGTTGAATGGGACGCAAGAAAACAGTTTTGGCAAGGCCGCTTGCCAACTGTGCATCGGTGCTGAAAACTATTTTTGAGGGGTCGGCAATTAAAACGTAGGCGAGAGCTTCGTCGGTTGAGCTGAAGTCGATCGCACTCGCGCGACCGGGATAGACTAAAATATCGATCGCACTATTGACGGCAATATCTCGGCCTACAGTTTGATAGCCTGTTGCTGTTGATTGAGAAAAAGCATAGTTCGGGTAGCTCGCAGCAGCCAACACTGCCGCAAGGATTGACGAACTGAAAATTTTGATTTTTGGAAAGACCATTATAGTATTCATAATTGTTATCTGTGGATGGTAAAAAAGCTGTTGGCGGTAGAAACAAGGAAGAGGGGGAGAAGGGGGACGCTGACAGGTGTAGGTTTCGGCAAAACCTTGCAAACAAGCGACAGTGCAACGGTTTTAGGCTTGGGTACGAAAATTTCAAACTCTTATCGGATAAGGCTTTTACCAAAAAACCTACACCCGTCAGGAGGAGGGACGCTACTCTCGCCCGCTCACCACGGCTCGGTTATCGGTGGATGTTGAGAAAGCTGTTAACAGTAATAGAAACCGGGGTTCCCTTGTTAACCACAGCTACATTGGGGCGTTTTAAAAGTTCTTCAGTTGCTCTATCTGAGCGGCTTTCCATCCGTTTTGCCAAGGGACTGAAGAAGCCATCGAGGACGGCTGACCAAATTTGGGGGTCGCGACTTTCAACTGTGGTTGTACTGCTCCCAAACCGGCCGTTGATACTGCTAGAACTCCTGACTTTAGGCTCTGCGAACACTTGACCGACTCGTCCAACTCCCGACAGCACTGCGGTGAGGATATCCTGTCCGGCAATATCGGAACCTGGGTCAAAGTAGCCTGAAGCAATCAGTGGCCGCCCGCCCTCTCCTGCAATCAAAATTGCGCCTTCTGGAATGGCCTGCTGTTTAATCTGACCGTTTCTATCAGAGTAGACGAGCGCCACAGCAGTAGCTTGTACCATGCGATTGGTCTTGCTGACGGTGCTGGCTTTGGCAATGACAACCGTGCCTGCTGGAAAAGCAATAGAGCCGTCAGTTGCCGTGAAGTCGGCTGTGAGAGTGACGGCAAATTTGTCGTAAAGTTGTTTGCCTGAGCCTTCATCCCACAACAGGGGAACCGAAACTACGCCGTTGGCTGTGGTTCCAAGGGGAACCTGAGATGTTTGGGAGGTTGAGTCCGTTTGGGGCGTGCGGTTGAGAATGCCCATTGCCCCAGGGGAGTTTACTTGTTCTGCGGTTGGGGAATTTGTTAAGGCAGAAGCCTCTGGAGCAGCTTCTGGGGAAAGGGTTTGAAATTCTGTATCGGCGGGCAAGGACGTTGGACGCGCGTTCAGTCGAGCCTCCGTCTCGATTGGGTTATCGGCAGAATCGGAACTTGTTTGGGGGGAAAGGGGAGCCGGAGTTAATTGGTTAGTGGGGTTTTGGGAGTTGTCGGTGGTTTCGAGGCTGTCCCCTCCATAAGGAAACTCCGGGTGTAGCCTTTCCCCGCTGGCGTTATTTGGGTGGCTATATAGTTTTTCTGGGATTTGCTCGAAAGAAACGTATGAGGGTTGCGACTTTTGGTTGCCGATATTGACTGTTAGGAATTCAGTTGTTGGAGTTGGCTTTGTCAGAGCGGCGGCGGTAGCACTTGTTGTCGCTGGAGTGCTCGGTGTTGCAAAAGCGGCATTCGCTATTCGGTTAGGGTCAAAATTCCCCCTGACTTGTCCGAGTTGGGCGAGTTGGTTCCACCGCTCAAACGGATCGATTTTTTCGGATGTTGGAGTTGGAATTAAAGGTGGGGGTACTAACGGTTTGAGTATGGGGGCCGGTGCGGGTGTCCTTGAGGGTACTCTTTGAGGTATGGGTGCGGGTACTGTTACCGTCCGCACTACTGTTCTGGGTGCGGGTACGGGTTCGCGTAGAGGAGTAGGTGGCGGTGCAGCGCTCCGGGTAGCGACTAGACGCGGAGTTCGCGGAGTTCGCGGAGCTCTTGACGGTTTGGGCGACGGTTCTGTTTTGGGTTTTGCGGTTTTTTGCGGTTTTTCGGCTAACAGTTTTTGTTGGTCTTGGTAAGCTAATTTAGCCAGCAACTCCGGTTTTTCATCTTTAATGGTGCCAGAAGAGCTTTCTTTTGGTGTTGATTGTGCGATAGGTTCGCGAGGTGATTTAGGCTTGATAAATTGCCAAATCAGCAGTCCTAGCAATAGTATTCCACCAGTCAACAGCAGCATTGTCACTGCTCTAGGAACGCCTCTTTCGGAAACAGGTGGCGGTAGTGGTCTTTCCTCATCTTGAGCGAGTTGATATTGAGTTTCAAGTGTTAGGGGTGCATTGGGGTCAAAGTTAGCAATGAAGTTTTCATCAATATCATCGTCAGAAGGGGAAGGGTTTGGAGAAGGGGAAATAGGGGAATTGATGTTATCGTCATCATTATTGGGGGTATATTCACTTGATGCAGTTGTATGATTCATATTGGCTCTAGTGGTACTATTATCAGGAGTGGTATTAATTGGATTTTCGGTTAATCCATTTCTTTTGTTAGTCATGGCTTTAGAGTTGAATGTGTTGTGTTTAACTGTCCATAAAAAAGCAAAGAGAGAAGATTTCAAACAAAGGGATGGAACATACTAAATGTTTAAATTATTTAGTTGTTACGGTAGGTTTTTAAATTTACCCAGTTGCCGGTTCGTCCCCTTTCCATGTCTCTTTCCTCTTCTATGGTTTGAATTCGACAATTCGGGAAATTTCTAATCCGGCTGCTCTCAAAGAGTGAATAGTCTTCTCTAATTCATTAGCGTTTTCTTTGAGAGGCGATTTGGGAATTTCTACCCCTTTGACGGTGAAGGTTCGATTAAACTGTTCTCGGCTTTCTCCAATGCCTTGTTCCAGCACGACGCGAGTAGCAATTACATCTATTTCCCAAACTCCTCTTTTTATTTCTCTCGGTTCCCCCATGTGAGAGATATAGACTCCAGAGCGGGTTTTTCCTGAATAGATGGTGTTGGGAACGAGTTGGGCAAGTTCGACCAGGGAAGCTTTACCAAACTCTGATTCCATCATCAAGGAGCCCATCCAAGCAGTTGTAGGAACTTTGGCACTGCCTTTTTTAACTTTAATGCCGGGGTCGGGGTCATTTGTGCCAGGAATTTTGCCTGACCAAGCCCAGGTTAAATTTACCCAACTGGATACAAAATTTTGGATAATTTTCGGCTCTCTGTACAGTTCATCTTGTTCTGCAATTCGTGCTGCGGTTCCGTCTTTTAACTGGACAAAGGTAACTTTTCTTTGAGATAAGGCTCTCAAACTGACTGTATTTACTAAAACAGCAATTGTCAGGAGGAAAACAAAGCTTGTTAGCAGGACAAAGCACAAGGCTAAGGTGTTTTTAGATTCAGGGAGTAAGGGTTGTGATTGTGGAAATTTCATATTATTGAAGGGATGGGGAGATGGGGGATAGAGAATAGGGAGATAGGGAGGAAATGGATTGGAAAACTGGGTTTGAGTAGTGAGTAACAACTCGGTTCGGTGAAGAAAAAGCTATCGGAATTTCCTTCCCCTAGATCAGTTTTCCAGCAATAACGCCGATCGCGTTACTGGCAATATCTGTAAGCTGTTTGGTGCTATTGGCGATCGCACTGTACAAAGCAGTTCCTCCACCCTTGGCAATTAACACGGCAAGAATGGGAGAAAACACAGCTAAAAAGAATAAAAAGGCGATATCTGTAACTAACTCTGCATCGGATTTGACAATCACTACAGCGACTAATCCAACGACGATGTTGTACCCCAATTGCACTCCAAATAACGACATAAACCCTATTAACCAAGCCCAGATAGGTTTTCCTTGCAGCGGCAGCAGCGACAAGCCCATTGCCAGAGGTCCAAATAAAGCTGTTAGCAACAATGCTGCTTCTAAAATATTGACAAATGCCCACTGTACCGATCTAAGAATTAAGCGAATGATGGGCAAGACAGTAGACCTAAAAACTTGTCCTGCAAAATCGCCATTTCCTATATCCTGAAGATTGGCAACATTGCCTAAGTTTTCGACAAATCTCTGCAAGCTTTTGAGAGGTCCTCCATTTTGCTGTTCGGCTGCCTGAAGGATTTGTTGAGCTGGCTGTTTTTTGCTGTTCCAACATTCCACTAAAGCTGATCCAACTTTGCCCTGACATTCGCTGTAGAGTTTTTCAATTTCTTCTTTGCCAGCACTGGTGAGGTTAACGTCGCTCAGGGCAGTTCTGAAGGTCATTTCTCCGACTTGAATCTTCATAATTTCTTGAACTTGAGTGCTGCCTACAGCTTTGATGAATTTGACACTTTCAGCTAAGACTTTACCGTTGTTGCTGAGAAATACTACAATTACGAGTGGCCAGATAAACATGGCTACTAGCTCTGACCAAGACTGTTTTTCGATGATTTCTTTGCCACTGGTGACAGCGAGGTAAGTAACAGATATTCCCGCCAGAATTAGTCCTAGTTTGACTAAGGCAATCCAGAGAGAGGATTCTTGAGTGTTGAAGGTGTTAAACCAAACTAAATTCCACGATTCGACGGTTTTTTGAGAGACTTCTATGGCATCAGAGAGAGTGTCCAGGGCTTGTCCTGCTGTGCTAGTTTGGGCGATTAGTTGTGTCAGCATCTTTGGAAGGGGAGGGGGAAGGGGAGAGTGGGAGAGGGGGAGAGTGGGAGAGGGGGAGAAAGAGGGAGAGGGGGAGAAAGAGGGAGAGGGGGAGATTGGGAGAGGGGGAGATTGGGAGAGGGGGAGATTGGGAGAGGGGGAGATTGGGAGAGGGGGAGATTGGGAGAGTGGGAGAGAACAAGTGGGACAAGCGGAAACAGGAAACCCTTATCCCCTCACCCTCTCACCCCATTCCCCCCCTCACCCCCTCCCCCACTCCCCACTCCCTACTCCCCACTCCCCTTATTCACCCAGGGTGATGCCTCCCGGCATTTGAAACAGTCCGGCTTGAGTAGAAGAAGCTGTAGCAGCCGCAGCATCTTGCCGTCTCTGGGCTGTGTTAATTTCGTTGAGTTCTTCAGCTTGTTGAGCGTTGAGAATGTTGGCAAAACTGCGATCGATTTGAGCTTGCTGGCCCTGCATGACTAAGGCACTTTGATTTTCTGCTGATAAGGCTGCTTGCTTAGCTGCGATCGCACTTTGTTGAGATATATTTCTCATAATGTTCTGGGTGACATCTTGACCTTCTGAATCAGCACCCAATTCCATTGAATTCTGGCTCTCGCGATTAGTTAGCTCTACGTTTTGTTGGACAACTTCTTTCATCTGAGCTTGCCTTTGTTGAGCTTCTTTACTGAGAGTGGCTTTATTGGCAACACTTACAGCACTTTCTCTTTCTGCGAGTTCTGCGGTATTCTCTTTGAGGCTGTAAGAATCTTGCGGTCTCTTCTCTAAAACAGCGGATAGTTTTGTCCCTTCGCTTTCGGAGGTGTTGCCGTCCATTATGCTTTTAACTGCTTCTTTTAGGTCTGGAACTTTCAGTTCTCCCAGGAATGAAGAGAGGGTTGATTCTATTTCAATGCTAAATTTTTCGACTTTGTTTAACAAATTGTCCCAGATGCCTGAGATGCTGTCGGAGATGGTGGAGACGGTATCTGAAATTTCGCCTGTTATGCCGCTAATTGTGTTTTCTATACCTCGTATTTCTTGCGGGTTGCTCAAGAAGTTATTAGCTGATTGTTGGATTTGGCTTTCTATTTGTTGATTGGGAACTGTGAAGTTGGAGCGGTTGAAAGTGCTGCTGTTAGGATTGTTTAAGCTGGGAAGCTGTGTTGCAGTCGGATTGCTGTCAGAGGTTTGAGCTTTTGCTTCAACAGAATTTAGTATTAAGCTCAGCCAAATTGCAGGAATGCCGAGGGCAAGTTTAACAAGCAATTTCGGTGATTTCATCGGTTTTTCTCCGTCTAGCTAGCAATAAGGTCTTGAGGGAATTTGTGTCCATTGATATCAGTGACTGCATTCTTGCCAATATTGGTTAATGAACGTCCTTCTTTAACAGCTTGTACGTATTCAGAGGCAAATTGTTTGAGTGCTAGCAATTGCCCTTTTAACGTATTGGGATATTGAGCCATCACTCGGGCGCGGGCCATCAATTCAGCTTGATTGTTAGCCACACTTGCTAATATCATTTCGCCTGGATAGTATCGGCTTTGCCAGAAACGACCTCCTTTTTCAATTAGCCAATTGGAATAAAGGTCGGCAGCTCGGGGAAGGAAAGCTTCTGTGGCATTTTGGCTAATAATTTCAGCCGGATATCCCAAATTTTTTATCCAAGAAGTGGCTCCGTTTGATGTCAATCTTCCGGTAATTCGATACACCATGTTTTGCATAATCATAGTTCCCGCACTACAATCGCAAATACTGTCGATATCTTGGGCTAGCAAGAGCACTGAAATGCCATTTTTTCTACCCACTGCACAGAGTTCGCCTACTACTTCAGCAAATCCATCTTTTTTAAACAAAATCGAAAGTTCGTCTCCGATAAATAGGCTTTTAGGGTGAGAAAGTGCGTTGCGGATGCAAGCAGCGTGGGCGTTAATGGCCATTAAATACTGGTCTTGTTCGTTGCCCAGACCGCTAAGGGCAAAAAACTTAACAGCGGGTTCGGGTGAAAATGTACTCGGTCTGCCAATTGCTTTCCCTAAAGGTGAGGCTAGTAATGCGTTGCATTGAGTGATAATTTGGTTGATGGCAATGCGGTCGAAGTCGGTAAAGTTTTGTAGGTTTAGTTGCTCTTTTGTGCAGAATTTCAGGAGGTTTGTGAGGGTTGGCATTTCTTGCCACGCGGTCGATTTCCAGCCTTTTTCAAATGCCGTATTGTAGCGCTCGATAATGTCTGGGTCTTCCAGAAATTTTTTCAGAGTTAGCAGCAAAATGGCATCGACTCGCTGCGCTAATTTTGGGTCGCGGACTTTGCCTATGCTGATAATAGTCAGCGCTTTTCTGATAAACTCTTTCCATTGGTCTAGTCGGCGCGATCGCTCTTCTCTGTCAAAACGCCTCAAATCGGGTATTTCGAGTAGATTCGAGCTGCCAGAGGTGATGTCGTAGTACGCACCGTCGTCGCCTAACAGTTTCACTGCTGTCTCAAAGGTGCTGCCGCTTCCTGCTGAGATGTCCATACCGACTACTGGGATATTAGCGGCTATTGCATCGACTGCAAATCGCCATCCCAAAACACTTTTACCGGAACCAGACTCGCCTGTTATAACGGCGCGGCTGGTTTGGTTGTGCATGAGGTCAACGTACACGGGTTTGCCACCTTTGGTGATGAATTCAACTCCCTTTGAGTCGATGTCTCTTACAGCAGTTAAGGGCAAAATACCGGGGACAGTTTCGGTGTCTAAGGTGAGGCGGCGTTCGTTAATTAGCGAACTGCTGTGCAGCAGCCAGCTTACAGTAATTGGCAAAGTTTCTAGCCACAGTTGCCAAGCAATGTTGCGCTCTCTTAATACCTTGGCAGAGCCGAAGCTGTGGGAGAGCATTTGGCAAGCGTGTGTTAGTTGCTCCGGCGTTGGTCGGTAGACTAAGAAGGTGACAGCAGCGTGAATTGCTCTTGCACCTTTGTACATTTTTTTCTGGGCTTCAAAAGATTCTTCCTGTTTGACTTCTGCTCCTACATCGCGACCTTGACCTTTTTCTAAAGCGCGTTTTTTGGCACTTTTAGATTGTTTAGCTTGCCTTGCTAAGTTGTCTTGAATAATAAAGTTGGGAGCGGCGCTAATTTCGACAACGGCTTCAGTATCGCGGACGTGGCTGTTGCTCATAATTTTCCAGAGCCATTGCAGTTGCTCTCTGGTATTGAGCCAGCCACCGGGACCCTCTTCCATTGTTAGCACGCCGCATTCTGCGTTTCTGCCGGGAAGCAAAATGCGTGAGCTAGCTTTTCTGTGTTCCGGGCAGCTCGAACGGCCGCTCATACCTTCAATTAAAATGGTGCAGGCGTGTTTGTGACTGTTGAGGGTTTCGGTTAGTTTGTAGTCGGACGCGGTTTCTTTTAAGGTGAGAAGTTGGGGAATAGGGGGTACGGGTGAGCAGTTGAATTTTTGCCACAACCATCTCCACAATGCTTGGGCATTCATGGGTTGAATTTCCAGTCCGATTTTGGTGTTTAGCAAGAGTTCCCACCGGATATAGCCTTGCTCGAAAGCATCGAGCAGCAGTTGTTTGTAAAAGCGTTCAGAGTAGATGCGCTGGTTGCCTGTAAATTGTGCAGCAATGCTATTGGCTGTGTTGATAATTCCATTGATGAATTTACTCAGAGGGTCCTTGGATTTGGAGCCAGATTGAGCGTTGAATGTCCAAGTGCAGAAAATAGTTTGGTTCCACAGTTGTCGGGTGCCTGCTAAGTTGAGTTCTTGAATGCGTTTCTGTTCGTTACGAACGAGTACAGAAATGGGTTTGAGGTGACAGTTGTCAGCCAATTCAGTTAACTGTTGCTGGCGAAGGCAATCGCTGCTGTAGCAGCCGGTATGAAAGGTCATTTTTTCGCCTGGGGGAATGTCTTTTAGTCCTTCTTCTAAGGCAGTAGCTGCGTTGTTTACTTCCTGACGGTACAGAATGTTGTGAAAGCCAGCCGTCTCGAATCCGAATACAATTTGGTATTGACTGCCTTCATTCAGTAAGTAACCAGAAACTTCTCGACCATCCTTTTTGATAGTGACTAAACACAGGAGGTTTTGGTAGTTTTGGAAGGGCATAAGTCGGCTGTTACCTCCTTGTTGAGTGGGAGCAACTTTGGGTTTAAGTTTGACTCGGACTTGTGAATCGCTGATTCGGTGGCGAATCGGGTTTGGTCGGTGTTGGGGAACGGGAGAAAGGTATAAAAGATTGCCGTTGTACCACTCGTTCCCCGGCGGAGGTCTAAACCTGTCTACAAAAAGGTGAGGTTTGTTACCTGTCAGGAGCCACCAGCTTACAATTAGCCAGAAAGTAGTGATGAAAAACCAAGGCATTCCTAAGCTGAATAAGCCGTTGGTGAGGATGTAGGAAATTACAGTGATTAGCATCCAGGGAATTAGCTGTTCCGCTGGAATGATGCCGATGCTGGCTTGTTTGCCGAGAATTTTGTTGACGGAAATAAAGTCTTTATCTGGGTCTTTGATCATGGTAATAGGGGAAGGGAAAGAGGAGGGGGAGAGTGGGAGAGTGGGAGAGGGGGAGAGGGGGTGATTGGGGGAGAAGGGAGAGTGGGGGAGAGGGGGAGAGGGGAGAGTGGGGGAGAGGGAGAGGGGGTGATTGGGAGAGGGGATAATAGAAAGTGGAGTTAAGAAATTAGAGTTTGAAATGAACAGAAAACCAATTCAATCCCACCGAGATTTAGAAGTGTATCAACTTGCATTAGATGTGGCTATGCAGATTTTTGAACTCTCTAAAAAGTTTCCTGTTGAGGAACGATATTCATTGACCGATCAAATTCGTCGGTCTTCGCGTTCTGTTTGTGCCAATTTGTCTGAGGCATGGCGTAAACGGCGTTATGAAGGAGCTTTTGTATCCAAATTAAGTGATTCTGAAGCTGAAGCTGCTGAAACTCAAACCTGGATTGAATTCGCTGTTAGATGCAATTACTTGGATGTTCAGGTTGGTAGAGAGCTGTATCAACATTACAATCAAATACTGGGTACACTGGTCAACATGATTAATAACCCTTCTATGTGGCTCCTTCCAGTGTCAAAAAACCATACTAAGAGTCGGTGAACGAAAGAGAGGGAGAGTGGGGGAGGGGGGGGAGAGGGGGAGAGGGGGAGAGTGGGGGAGAGTGGAAGAGGGGGAGAGGGGGAGAGTGGGAGAAGAGGAGAGCGGAACAAGGGGAGAAGTTTGAAAACTCGCAACAACCCGATACAAACTAGAGGGCTTCAACATCTAACATATACTCAGCCAATTGAATAGAAATACTCAGCCAATTGAATAGAAATGAGGGATTATGTAACAACTGCAATCGACTTGAAAATTCAAATAGCTTGCTGTTTACTGCACACCTCTAATCTCCCCTTCTCCCACTCTCCCCCTCTCCCACTCCCCCACTCTCCCCTTCTCCCACTCTCCCTTCCCCTTCTTCCCTAAGCTCCTCCACCTCCGCCATTGCCAACGAACAGAAAAGTTACTACGTCAACGGCAATTACAATGGCAAAGGCTAAGGCAACTTGGGTAACAATTGGTCTCCAGTCATTACCTTGTTGTGCTTGGTTGTAGGCGAAAAGAGAAGCGGCTGCTACTAACAAAAGAAAGGCTCCGCGAATTAAGTTGAAAATCAGTTCGATGACTTCGGCATCAATAGCTTCGCCTCCTGCTGAAGAGGCTCCTTCTGCGAGTTCTTGCATAAATTCTTCTAAGCCGGAGAGAAAGAGGGCGTTAGCTGGGGAATCGAGTACGGAGCAAAGTGCAGTAGAGGTGATAATGGCAGTGGCAATGTGCCAAAAGCGAATTTTGCAGCCAATGTATCGCTCTACAATGGGAATAGCTCTAGTGATGTGCCATAAACTCAAAAACACAATGCTGGAGCAGCCTAAAGTCGCAATTAAGAGCGGGTCGTGAATGCTGAAGTAGATGAGTGAGGCTAGGCAAATGCCGAGGAATGGAATGTCGCCCCGTTTAATTTTCTGTTGTTTTAACCAGCGTAATAATGAGTTGCGATTTCGTTCACTTCTTGTTTGGTCTAAGTAAGTAGCCATGTCACTCTCTCGATAAAATTAGTGCTTTAATGCCAATTTAAGTTGCATCTAATGCCCGGAAAATCACCAAATACGGTGATTTTATATAGTGACCCTGACCCCCTCCATTTGGAGGGTGCAAGTGAAATAACTTATTTCAAATTTCCATCTCTACCTCAGTTTTTTTAGCTTCCTGCTTGTTGGAGTTCTGGTTTTGAGCAAGTTGCTGTTGGGATAGGAGATTTTCTACTACTTCTGGTGGAATGTCGCACAAAAGTACCTCAACATTACCTTTTTGGAGGCTGGCCTCAAAAACTATCTCACTGTGAGAGTTAAAGCCTTTGACAGTACCCTTCGACTTGGATTTATCGCTGAATTCGACTTCAAAGTCGAGGCGCGAGCCTTGGGAATCGGTAAAGCTCACTTCATCTTGATTGCTTCTCTTTACCATTTCAGCTAAGCGTTCTTGGTTGAGAGCCTGTTGAAAAATCTTTAAGCGGTCGAGTTCTTCTTTTTCTTCAGGTTTCAGGAAGTCGTTTGTCACTTTCCATTCCCCAGTTTTATCCTGTACTGCTGAGAACATTTCCTCGCCTTCCTTAGTTTTTAAGCGGATAGCGGTAGAGGAGTCTATATTCGTGACATAAAGTTTGGCTTCTCCCAAATCAACCCCATCTTCTAATGCAATGCCTTCCGCATTTGCTTCTTCTTCAGCTAGGCTGTAAATTTTTGCTAGTGTTGCTGCAAGTTGGGAATCCTGAGTAAGATTTTGGGCTGTTACAGTGATTTTTTTAGCAGTAGCGCTAGCGCTGCTGCTAGCTGGGATTGTTGATTCTAATGAAATTTTTTCATCTATTTCTGTTCCGTTTTGTACGAATTGGTCGCTGAGCGCTTGAGTCGAGCTGTCGGGCGATTCTACTTTTGCATCCGCAGCTTGAACGCCTGTATCGCTTTGAAGAGAAAGTTTGTTCTCTAAAGCTTCTATTCGCTCTTCTAGGGTATCGAGTCGCTTTTCGAGTCGGTTGAGTGCTTCATTTATTTGTACGAGCTGTTCTTCAAAACTCGCCTCTGTGTCAATCTTAATAGAAGCAGTTTTTTCAGAATTGTTGTCTCTCACACGACCAGAAATTTTATCAACTTTTCCATGGACTTTGCTAACAGCTTTAGCTAAGAGCATACCGGGTGTTGAGACAAATTCGGCATCCGGTTCAGGTAAGATGTTTTGTTCCGGTTCTGGCTTCGGTTCAGCTATTGGTAAAGCTTCGGATTCAACCGTTGCATCTGCAATTGAATCCGCTTCAGCCAAGTTGGTAACCCGCTGCGAGAGCGAGTCAGCTCGCTGGCTTTGAGCTTTGAGCCTTTTGACAATACCGGCAACTTGGCGCTCTTTTCGGGCCCCAAGAGCAGCTTCTATAATTTGAGAAGCTGCTTTTTTCCCCATCAGAGTAGCGAGAACCGCAACTTGACCGCTCAGGCCGCTGACAGTGGTACCTTCTACCTCACTTCCAGAAATGGCTGTTCTACCACTAACTTGTACAGCAGCATCGAGGATACTATCGATGTTCTGGTCGTTTGATTTTTTGCTTTGAGGTTGCTGTTGGCTCGTTCGGGTTTTTGAAGGTGTGCGTGCTAAGGATTCAGCAACTTCTACCGCTTCATCTGTCTGAAGTTTTCTTTTGGCTTGGGATTTAGCTGATAATTCTTCGTCTTCCAAATCTTCTCGCTCAGAGTTTTGAAGGTGGCTTTTAGTTTGAGGCTTAGCTTTAGGTTGAGGTTCTTTGAATTCAAACTCATCTAACTCACTTAGCTCATCTGTCGGAGAGCGGCTTAAGGCTTTAGATTTAACCAGTGGTTCTTCCGACTCTAACTCCTCTACGTCATCTTTTCGGGGTCTTCTTTTGGTTTGAGAGTTGGGTGATGGCTCGTCGTCCTCCGAATTTTCTATTTCATTTTTTTTTGATTTGATATTGGCTTTAGACTTCGATTTTTGCGATGGTTTATCATCTTCCAAATCATCTAGCAAATTGTCTTTTTGAGACTGATTTGCCGTTTGAAAATTCGATCGGCGCGAGGGTTGCTCATCCTCTAATTCATCTAGTAAATCGTCTTTTTTAGACTTAGTTTCAGCTTTAGATTTAGACTTGGGGGAGGGTTGCTCATCATCCAATTCATCTAGTAAATTGTCTTTTTTAGACCTTGTTTTAGTTCGAGGCGAATCGAGTAATGTTTCAATTCCTGTTTTAGTAAATCGGTTGTCGTCCGGCTCTCCCAAGTGTTCCATCATGTATTTTCCTGTGGTAGAGCCGTACTCAGGTCGATCGCTCAAACTGAGGACGAGTCCGTTGTGCTTGACCTCCACGCTAATGCCAGGTTTGCCGTCTGCTTCCGTTAGTTCTTCAATTGCATCGGCAAAATCTTCTACGCTGGTGAGTCCGTTTTCCAGGCAGTAATCTAAAGCTTTCTCGCAGCGATTTCTTAGGTAGTTGAGGATTTTCTTGCCCTCGGCTGTGTTAGGGGTGATGTAGTTTCCCTGGCTTCGGCTTCGGGATGCTGTTTTTGTAGCCATAATCTTTGTAGCGGGGTGAGTGGATATTTCCCATGAAATTCGAGTAGTGTGGCTAGTGACTTCACTCTAAAGTGCGGTTTTGGGGAGTTAAAGTGACCCCCTCCAATCGGAGGGGGAAGGCATTCATTAAGCGGAAGCAAAAGAAGTGTCATATCATGTCCGTCAAAATACGTATAAAACCGCAGGCTTCAATGTGTGTTGTACAAATGTCCTCAAGGGAGGTCAAAATCGAAGGTCTCTTTTCTTGCGTAATTCGACTTTGACCTCCCACAAGCAAGACATATTTAGACAACAGGTATTGAAAAGGTTTGCGCTTTTTCTATGATTCGCATGAGCGGCTATTTGTAAATTCCCCACAGCAAAGTAATAGAATGGCAATTATGGTATAGTTAGCGAACCTAATATGACTTTCTAAATTACGTTAAAGTTGTGCGTCGGCAACTCTATTGTTTGAGGATGTGGCTGCTAATTCAGCATCGATTTTTAAGAGGTATTTGAGAAAGTGAGCGCTGCTGTTTTCAGAAAGCTTTTTAATGATTTGACCTGTTTTCAAGTCAGCAGCTAATACCGGATTATCAGCTTCATCTCGGACTAAACACCTAAGATTATTGCGATTATTGCTAATAAAAGCTGTCCAGTTTCCCACAGGGATTTTAGTTGCTCCAGTTTGGTTATATGCTTCAGAAATCGCATCTTTCAGCAATTGTGAGAGGTGGGCGGGGCTGGCAGCAATGTCTTGGGGTTGAGATGGCGGTTTGTTTTGGGTAGGGGTGGGCGATACAAGCGATCGCCCTTGACGAGGGGTTGGGGATACAGATTGCGCTCGCCCTTGACGAGGGGTTGGGGATACGAATGGCGCTCGCCCTTGACAAGGAGTTGGGGATACGGATGACGCTCGCCCTTGAGAAGAAGTTGGCGCGACTTCTGCAAGTTCCTCCACTGATTCAATGAGTCGCACGGAACTAGGGTCGATCTTTAAGATTAGAGCACTACCTTTAGGCGATGGTTCAATAGTGGCCTCAAAGGTAGTGCCGATCGGCAATTTAGGTGAATTAGCAGAGAACATGGCTAATTCTTGTCCGTCAAGGAGGACAATAGGGCTACCGTCGCGCCTCGAACCGCTACCGCTAACAGAACCCACCTCAAAAGTCAATGTTTTGTGCCTCCATTTAGGACTGCTAAAGTCAACATCTTTCAAGTCATTGTACTTTTGCCCAATCAGTTCAGCTCTGTCAAACTGAAAGGTTTGCAATTGCTGGCAAATTTCATCCGTAAACAAATTGAGAACCAATGCTGCTTTAGGTGTTTGGTTTTGGGACTCAAGCCAAGTATAATCAGCAGGAGCTACAATGCGGGAACTGACATCTTTGGTGCGGCCCAGACCATCACGGTAGGTTAAGTCCAAACTGTCGATGTCGTTGGCATTTTCGCAAAACTTATTCTCAAGAATTCCCACCAGTTTTTCGCTTGGTTCAATTAAGGCAAAATTGACCATTGGCAGGCTCGGATGCAAAGTTGCTTCATATTTAATGCCTTTGCTGTCTAACAATTCTTTCCAATGTCCAGCTAAGTCTTTGCCAACTGGCTGTCGCTTCTTATCCCTGACAGTCTTATTGCTACCGTCCCGTTCAAATTCCTCGAAAGGGACGCTCAGAATGTAAGTGTCTTTTGGCATTGCTTCGTGCAGTCGCTCGTACTCAGGTTCAAGGTTAAATTCAATCAACAGTTGGCGAGAAAGTTCCTTACAAGCTTTGCGAGGAACTTCTAAGTTGGGATTTGCGGTTTCGACGTGCCACATTGCACTAGCAGCAGAAAACCTTTCTTCAGCGTTGGGAAAAGCTTCAGTCACATCGGCTCTTAAGCTCTCGTATAACTTGCTGACTGCTTCTTTAATTGCCTTAGAATCGTCGCTGCACTCCAAGTGAATTTCGCCCATCCTTTCTCGATAGCGTTCCTTAATATCTTGCGCCCACTTGACATAATGTTTCTCCCATTTTTCTCGCTCATCTAAGTCCGAAGGAGACTCGAACAGGTAGCGAAATTCGTCGCGGTGGCGGCTTTTTAGACGAGTCGGTTCCCACTCTGGGTTAACAGCCTCCTTAGCAATGCAATTGATAGCGGTGCCGTCTCCTATAGGTAATGGCACAGTTTTGTAAAGCCTGGGGTCGTCTTTGTAATCAAATAAATAGCTTGGGTGCTGTTCTGACCACTGCTTAGCCTTGGACAACAAAGTAGGGTGGTGGTCTTCGGTGCGAGTAGCACTTTTGGGACTGTCCACTTCAATTTGCAGGGCATCAAATAGCTTTCCAAGAAGCTGCCGCTTCTGTTGATTGAATAAACTTTCTGGCTGTCCCGGTTCTGCTGCTGACGATTGCACTCTCCCGATTAAGGTAGCCACCCAGCCAATTTTATTTTGGGCGATCGCTACGGCAATTTGCCGCAATTTGGTATACTTGCGATCGCCATCACTATCGGTAGCTTTATTGTAGTCAACTTTCTCTCGCTTCTCAACAGCATCGTACTCATTCTCTTGATTAGCGTGCCTGGTTTCAGAGGCGATATTCGGCATCCGGGAAGCAGGCGTAATCACTAATTGATCGCCGTCAAAATCGCATTGGTGATGCTGCATGGCTTGGTCGGAGCGAATGAAAACGCACCCTTTGTACTGCGTTAATTCAGGCTGACTTTTGTTGTCTACTGTGTAGCGGCGGATGTTATCTTTACTGACAATTGGGTATCGGGTAACGATAACTTCTGTGCCGTGTCGCAAGTGAGGGGCAACAATTGTACCTGGGTTGAGGTTTTCACAAGGTTGAGCCATTGCTGAACCGTGATGAAGTGCTCCCTTAATTGCTAAATCTTTCCACTTTTTAGCCAGTTGTTCTTGCATGAAATCGACGACTTTGGGAAAGTCGAGGAGTTGGCCGAGTTTGTCGTTCCTCAAAATTGAAATTAGCCGGGATTCATTGCGTTGGGCTTTTTCATCTGTTTCGTCTTCTAATCCGCTGCTGTCTTCGTGAAGGCTAGATTGAAAAGCAGCTTTTTTGTCGTGCTGCTCCACTAAGTATTTGGCAAGTTGCAGCCGATTATTTTGCAAGTCAGCTAGCTTTTGGGCTTCTATTTTGGTCGGTGTGGCTATGTCAGCCCCAATAGCTGCTTCGGAATACCAAATCGAAAATTGCCAGGAATTTTCGTATTCAGTTACTTTGGCGTTGCCTCGATTTCCTAGTATAGCTTTGGGAAATTCGTAGTCGCCACAGGGGATAAGTTCAGCTAATTGCTCTTTAGCAACTCCTTTGATAGAGGAGCGATCCATGATGATATCATAACCCAACTCGGAGGTTAAATTAGCATCAGGCAACAGCGTTCCTTTGGCAAGAAAGCTAATTTCTGGAGTGTGGCAGTCTTCTTGTTCCCATTCCTGCATCCAGGCAAATCTGAATTGAAAAGGTCGGTTGTCATTACCTCCCAATTGTTGGGCTAGTGCCGGTGAAATTTTGCCGTGACAGTCTCCGGTTTGCCACTTATGAGCTTTCGCTTTTTCACTCTTGTCATCGCTTTGAGAATCAACAATTTTGACTCGCAAGGTTTCGCCGTCAAGGGAGCTATCTAACAATTTGGCTCCTTGGTTGCAACTGCTAACTAGCAGTGAGCCGTAGCGACAGGCGTGGTCGGGTTGGGTTTTGAATACGCTCAACAGTTTGGTTGAGAGTTCAATGTCTGCAAAGTACACATTTTTGCCGGAGCTGAAAGCAACTCTTCTGGTAATACCATCTCCGAAGTCGATGTTTTTGAGAGGGTCGAAGCTGCTATCATTTGGGTCTGGTTTAACGATGGTTAGGGATGCTAATTCTTCAGGTTCAAAAAGCAGTTCAAGCAGGGAGTTACGCAGCACTTCTGATTCAGCTTGGTACCGCCCCTTTGCTCTACCGTCAGTCAAGGACATATCAAAGACTGGGATTTTTAGTCCTTCCCCAGCTACCCATTCTGTGGAGCGATATTCTGGGGTAAGTTTTCTTCTACTCATTGATTAGCTCCTGAATTCGAGTTTTTACATTGTTAGGACTTACGCACAGCAATAGTCCAGATTTTGACAAGGTTGTTCCTTCACAAATTCCTGCTACTGAGTGATATTTACCCCCTCCAATTGGAGGGTTTAGAAGAAAGAAGTAGCGTGTTACAATCAAAATGACAATCCCAATGTGGAGAAAAAAAGTGAAAGTAGTTCGCACAACTACGGCTATGGAAAGCCAACGGAATTATTTCTCTGATAGCGATAGCGATGCACTTGCTCGCGTTGCTTTTGCAGAAGGTGAAAACAGCCAGCAATTGGGAGGTTTGAACCTAGATGCTAACGGGGTTATTAAAGGTAGAGCGTCAAACTTATTCAATGTCACCGAAGAAGAAGTTGAAAACCCTCAATACTGGATTGATTTGTAATAGATATCGACCGAAATTAAGTTTTCGCTCTTACAAACAAAACAAGCGTTTCACATTCTAATTCGGAAATGTCTAATTCAGGGAAGTCTAAGTCGGAGGTGTCTACTATAGCTTTTATCACAAATATGAGGTACACAAGATTATCTGAAGGTCAGGATTTTCAAGCCTTGGTATATGCCTCATTTACCTGACAAAGGCTAGAATTCAGGTGTCAAATCAAGGCATTCCTGACACCTGAAAAGATGGCTAACGCCGTTTTTTGGACTGCGTTTTATCCGAAGAACGACTCTCAAGCGTCTGGTTGGCTTGAAGAGAGTGCAAATTGTTACCAGGAAGCAAGCTGTAGACAACTTTACGCTTGCGGAAAACCCTAGTGCCATCTACAGGCATTCCTTGTTTCCAAGCGTCTGAAATCGCCTTTTTGTCGGCAGAAATTACGGTTTTGGTTTCGACTCGACGATAGGGTTCTGGTAGTTGAGATGGGTCAATCAAAACTTCACAGGTAGGCGGATTTTCCTTAACAGTAATGCGGCGGTGTTTGCCAATAATTTCGGAAGTTAACACGCCGCACTCGTTGAAGTAGAGCACGGTTTTGTCTAAGCGCTCTCTCCACCCCTGGAGTTTGTTGAGAGCTTTTGAATGCAGTTCTATCAAATACTGCATCCTGGCTGTAATTCCTGCAATTTCGGCATCAATTTGGTCGGCTAAGTCGGCATGGGCATCAACAGCGAGTTCCTGGGTTTCTTGGGTTTGCCAAAGGGATTGCAGCAGTTGGTCAATTTCTTCTGAGCTTTCTGCTGACTCTAGTTGATGCCAAAGTTGAGCCGCAGTTATTGAACTTTGAGCAAGCGTTGCTGTGGCTAAATTCATGCTTAGTATCCTCCGTTGATGCAGGTGTGATAATAATCGCGGCGTTCTTCGAGTTGAGTAAGCGCAGCCATTGTTGCCGCGTCGGATTTAAGAGAGATTTGTTTGTCCTTTTGAATCTTGCTAACTGGTTGAGAATGAGTTAAATTTTGTGAGTTTGACTGGGTGATTTTTGGCATACAATTCAAAAAACTTTCTTAAAAATAGCGCGACCGCGCTCTTAAAAAAAGGCGTATTTAAAGTTATGAATTATCCTATAGTTTTTTACCCAAAAGTGGTAATGCAATTCTGCCATCAATATCCTTTGCCAGAGGCAACTTCTAGTTGTGCCACCTCATCCCAACTTCAAGAAACTCAACAATTCGAGCAACCTGTTGTTTTGCTGACTCCGCCTCAACCACCTGTGGTGTTACCTGTCAAGTTGCTGTGGTTAATTTGGGTGTTTTGGCTCTATGGTGCGATCGTACTTCCGCTGTTAGCTATTTCTTGGGGTTGGCTGTGGTGGGAAATGCTGTTGGTAGTAGCTGCTTATTCATGTTTAATTGCGGCTGCTTATAGTTATGTGTTTGGTTGCCGTCAAAAACTGCTATCCAGGTATAAACAGCAAATTCTTGAGTACAACCAACAAAATATATTATCCCATCAAAATTTATCATTGAATAAACAGCAAGAATTTTCTAGTTTTAAGGTGGAAAAAGAAGGGTTGCAGACAGCTTTAAAAAGCGCAAAACTTGAGTTAGATTCCAGAAATCGATTGCTCAAGGATTTGATGTCACTTCGCGTTAGTCCTAATGGCACATCTCAAGCTCGGCAAGGAGTGAGTGAACAACGCTTTTTGCAATACTTACAGCAATATTTCGAGGAAGTTGTCCAAGCAGCAGAGTTTAAAATTCCGTTATCTCAGAGGAGCTATTCAGCAGATTTTACTGTAATTCACACTCCATCTGGGATAGGAATTGATGTCGAGATTGATGAACCTTATGCTGGCAAATCTAAGAAGCCGACTCACTGCTGCGATGCTGACAGCGATATGCGCCGCAATCAATTATTCTTAGAGTGGAATTGGATTGTGGTTAGGTTTACTGAAAAGCAGGTGGTTCAGGCTCCTTTGAGCTGTTGCAAGTTTCTGGCGATTGCGATTGCCTTTGTAACGGGCGATCGCTCTTATTTAAAGCAACTGGAAACTGAACCCGATTTGCTGAGCGTCAAACCTTGGACAACTAGAGAGGCAAGGGCTATGGCTAAAAGCAACTATCGCCTTACTTATTTATCTGGATTTGGCGTCGGTTCTGCTTGCAATCGGGTTTCAAAGTTTTGATGCGAGCGCACGCAATATCCGAGTTATTGACTGCGATAAATGTTTATAATTAATACAAAGGAGATAAAATAGATATGCTATCATTTGAAGAGGGGTTCATTGAAAGTCAACAGCTCAACCAAAGACTTCTACAAACAATTCGCTTAGTTGGAGAATACAAGGGAAAGCAGGAGTTATTCAAGCAACAAGCCCCACAAGTTTTAGGCACTTTGCGCCAAGCTGCGGTTATTCAGAGTACCGAATCTTCTAACTGCATTGAAGGTATTACAGTGCCGCTAGAACGCATTAAAAAATTAGTAACAGAAAAAACAACGCCGCGCGACCGTTCAGAACAAGAAATTGCGGGTTATCGGGACGTGGTAACTACAATTCACACTATAGCGATCGCATTTCATTCGTAAATCCAACCAAGTCAGAATGCTGGTAGTGTCGGCACCATGTCCGAGTGCAGTTTACAAATCATTTGCGATCGCTATAGTTATACCCACATTCCTTCTATTACCAGGCGTGGGAGTATTTCTTGGGAGTCATGCTGCTATCAGCTTATCGGGAGTTTGAGCAGCGGGTGGGATATGTTACTTCTGCAAAAGGAACTAAAACGGCGAATTTATTGGATGCGATTAACAATTTGCCTCAAGAATTCTCTATTAGGGAATTGCAGGAACGGTGTCCGACAGTGAGAATTGATTCGATTCGCCGTCTATTGCGACGGAAGAGGGATGCTGGGCGTTTGGAATCTCGAGGAGGAGGAGTTGAGGCGCATTGGCGAAAGCAATAGATAGAGGAATTACGCACAAGCAACTGGGTGTTAAGTTCAAGTACGAAATCTAACACCAGTTGCAAAAATTATGCACGCTGACGAAAGCGGTTAAGTATTAAAAAAAGTGACCTTAAAAACAGCTAAATTTTTTAACCATTAAACGTAATTTATCCAATAGCAAAGTCACTTAATTGACGCATATTAGGGGGGTCAAAACCAAGTATAATGTCTTGTTTAGGAACTCCTAATTCTACGAGTTCGTTAGCAATACCCACCTCAGTCCCATCCTGCTGAATCCAAATTTTATTGTCCATAATATCCAGGTGCAAAACCGGGCCATAAATTCGCCGCTGATTGCGCCAGCCCACATATACTAATTGATAATGATCGCGCTCGGTATCAAAGATAGTTTGAGCCTGAATGCGCTCATCCCAAACAAGACTAGCGTGTTGGGAGAGCAGATTTTGGATGTGCTGCCTATAAAGGTCTACATTTGCCATTGTGCGATCGCCTCCTGCTCTATATCGTAAACAATTAAATGAATTTGGTTTTGTTGAATTAAAGACTGAATAAACCCCATTGTAAAAAAACTCTCGTAGACATTGCTGGGTACTGCTAGGTATAAAAGGCGGTCAGTTTCTTGTTGTTGCAAAGCTGCTCGATAACTAATGAATTGTCCTAATGCTGTGTAAAACTGGGAGATTTTGGATGGGCCAATAAAGCTTTTGATTTCAACGGCAATTTTTTGTCCGTCTTTTTCGGCCGCAACCACCCTTTCGGCACCCAAGTCGATGTAAAGTTCGAGAGTTCCTGCTTGTAAAGTGTATGGATCGTGAGTAATCTGCCATCCATCTTTCTGGAGAGCGATTTTAACGACTTCGTGAAAGACATCTTTAGCAGACATAGCTGTACTGACTCGTTGTGTTTAATATCTTCGAGAGTTTTATTTCAAGTATATACGCTATTCATTTGAAAGCGATGTTCTCGGGCAGCGCCACAAAACTTTGCCCCTCGGCCTTTTTTAGATCAGAAGAAGCCTTTCGTCCAAATATGATTGTGCAGCCGACATAGTGTTGCGCCCGACGACTCGAACATATCGGCTTGCTCTTAGTGCAGGAGATACACCTATGCTGCTATGAGAGGAAGCCTTTTTTGGATGTGGCGAAAAATGTTTGCTATTGGCTGCCGGAGAAACAAACTTATCTCTCCGGCATCATTTAATTACCAGTCGATTTTTAGCTCGCAGTTTTTGGGGCTGCCGTTGCTGCTACCATTGCTGCTACCATTGCTGCTACCATTGTTGGTGTCGTTGTTGCTACGGTTGCTGCTTTCGAGAGGGAATTGAAAGTTTAAGGCCAGCAGCTCTTGCTCGATAATTGACTTTCGGTCTTGGACTTTTTTGTCTCTCAAAAGTCGCAGAACGTGGATTATTTTGTCGAGCGTTTGATAGCCTGTTTGTTGAAAATTTAAGACCAGTGTTGTTTGCCTTCCCATAATGTACAGTTGGTTTTCTGTTTGGTGGACGAAGGTTAAATTATTCAAGTAGTAGGTGTTGGTTTGCGATAATTCCATTTTTTATCTCCGATACTTTAATTTTTGGCGCGCCAGCGCTCATTTTTTTTGTAGGATTAAAAAAACGTATAAATAATTTATTTTTATCAAGGTCGGCTTACAAAAAACAATGAGCAAGCGCCGTCTCAATTTACTTAGCAGATTAAGAAAAAATAGTTGATAAATCTATTCAGAAATTTGTAATACTTAGTGGCAGCACTATCAGTAATTTAGGTTGTAAGCTGGAAATTTGTTAAGTAGCGTTTTTATTAAACACTACTCACTTTTTTAGGGAACCATAACTAATCCAGTTCAATATCTTGGATGCGCTGTTTATACTGTTGGTTATTTTGTTTGTGAGTTTGCTGTTCTTGCTCAATTAATTGTATCCAGATATCATTCCAACTTGACTGTGGATTAACAAGTTCTGCATTCGGTAGCAGCTCGCTTGCATTTCGAGCGAGCCTATAATCTTCTGCGATCGCTATAATAACGCTATCGAGTTCTTGTAAGAATTGTCTAGGCAGTTGTGAAGCTCGTTCAATTCCTAGGTAAATTGTGGCTGGTGCTGTTGCAGAGTTATCCTGGCTATTTTCCTGTTCAATCAGCAAAATTGAAAGGGCTTCGATTGGGTTACAGGCAATCACAGCTCGCTCAATTTCTCCAGTAGTCGCTACCCAGAAAGCAGCTTCAGATGACAGGGGATGCGTTGTAGTAAAGTTGCCTCTTTCATCGAGAACAAAAGCGAACCGGGCTTCCCCGTCAAGCGTCCGTCCTGTAAAGACAGCCTTTTCTGAGCCGGCATACAACCAAGAATGAGAGTGCAATAAATTAAGCAATTCTAAAGGTAAACTGTACTCGACAGCTAGATGCGATCGGACTTTTTGCCACTGAATTTCATTAGGCTCAGGCAGGATTGACAGTTGTAACTCTAATTTATTTGCTGTTGCAGGAGTTGTAGGCGCGGTTGCTGCTAGCTCGGATTGTGACAACTCTAACTCATTTGCTGTTGCAGGCGCCCTTGCTACTAACTCGGATTGTGACGACTCTAGCTCATTTTCCTCTGCCTCACTGGGGGCGATAGCTAAGTTTTGTGGCTGCATTAAAGCCTCAATTAGGGCGTTATCTCGCCCTTTGTCATAGCTAACGCCTCGATGCTTCTGCAATCCAGAAAAAGTGTAGGCTTTACCCAACTGAGTGCCGCTTAAAGCTACCTCATCTAAATTGTAAGAAATGCCTTTACTGAAGCCAGTTCGAGTCAATCCGACTTGCACCTCTACGCCTTGTTGCTGCAACCGCTCAACGAATTCTGGCATACTTGGGTGGTTTTGGGAAACTTCATCAATTAGGTCTTGTAATTGCACCCTGACACTCTTGTTCCCCTTGCTTTTTAATTGCCTGTGTTCTCCTGTAGTCTGAGCTCGCTTGTCTGTTTCCCAACTGGGTGTAACAGTTTCCAGGCTGTAGTTCCGTTCAAGCTGGCGAATAGTTTCTTGGCTTTTGTAATAATCCCAGCTATCGTCAACAACACCTCCATCTAGGCAAATGCGACTGGCGACGATGTGGATGTGGTCGTGTTCTGTATCGCTGTGCTTGACAACTGCATATTGGTTGTTGTCAAATTCCATCGCTTTCATGTAGTTGGCTGCGATCGCCAGCCAGCGTTGGTCATTTTCTTCAGAATCTTCTAGTTTTTCGGTGCTTGCGACAGATAAAGTGGCGTGAAAAACTGCTACTTTCAGGTTAGGTCTTAGTTGTCGGGCGATCGCAAATTCAGCAGCGAGTTCTTCAGGAGTTTGTCCGCACATAGTACCGCCAATTAGAGCGGCGTCTTTTTTGCCCAGCACGTAGTTTAGACAGCCGCGAAAGCCTGTACCTTTGATTTGTTTGCCAATCATAACCGAAAAGCCGTCAGTTGCACAGAATCGATTGCTCAGGCGGTAAAGCCGAGCCTTGTTAATAGTTAGCGTACTGTAGATTTGGCGAGGTTTGCAACTATTGTTTTAATTGCCTTCCCGTTCTCTCGAATGAGTTGCTGTACTCTTTCTAAGAGTCCTGTATTGACAAGAACTGGTTCTCCCAATGCCACAGCACTATTGCAAGCTTGAGCAATCTGATTGAGGTTGTTTCCTGCAATTCTAAGTTGGGCATCAATCTTGCATAAAACTTGATAGGCTTTTAAGTCAAATGCAGCTAGAGGGCGCGGCATGGTTCTCCTCAAAGCTGCACGGCGCATGAAGTCGCTCATGCTTAAATTTACTTGCTCTGCTCTGGTTTTAATTTGATTGTAGTCTGAGTCAGTGAGGCGAATGTGAATATGGTTGGATAGCAGCTCTCTAGGTTTGACTTCCGATAAAGTTTTCATAGTTTTTAATCAGTAAAAACCTTTGCCCAAGATACAAGTTAACAACTGTAATTAAAAACCGCTAGTCAGGTGATTTTATCCCCTCCAATTGGAGAGGGCTATTAGAGGGTTTATTAAAGTAGAGACTGACCCCTACCCAACTCAGTTTATTTAATTTGTTTGTATAAAATATAGCTTGAGAGGCGATCGCAGTGGAAGGACGATTAAACCTCTGACGGTGATAGCTGGCTAACAAGAGAGCGAGCAATGCGATCGATTGCTACCCAAGTGCGATGGGAAAGTTGTGGCAATTGATGCCTGTGCTGCCACAAAAGCCGCCACAACAGCAGGAGCAATGTGAGTAATCGGCACAGTCGAAGTGCGGGTAAAAATTAAGCCCCTTGACACCTAGGATTCCCCATTCACGAGGGTGCATTATTTTTCGTCAGCACAGATTAGTCATGGTTTGCGATCGCAAAAACATTGCTTGCTACTGACAGAGAACAGCCATAACCAACCTCAACAAGCAAAGGCAGTCCTTGCACAAAAAAGCAGTAAAGGGACAGGAAAATGCAGGCATTTGCAGGATATTTTCGGGTAAATACAGGTAGAGTGCAGTTCCTGCAAATGCCTGTAATCTTACTGATTTTATACTGCACTTGCCTGACTTTATACGGCCCTTGCCTGTGTTGCGAGCGAGCGCTATTTACAGTCGATAGCTATCGTGTTGGCAACTGTAAAAGTCAAGGCATACTCCGCCCTTCGAGCGCTTCTTCATTCGTAATTAACATTTCCTCGATCGTCCGATGTTTGAAATAAAGAAAAGTTGTTTCTTTTATTCGACCGCAAGTTATTCTAATTCGTGAGAGGCCCAATAACCGAATAATTACGAAGGTCGGATGAAGGAGTGCGAATTATTCGCTCCCTCGGCTTTAATTCAATCTTGTGCTCGAAGCTGCGTGACCTCCTACACACTCGGTTTACAGTAGCCGTGAGGAAACGACCGCTTGGTTTACAGCAGTCGTGAGGGAACTGCGTGCTTGGTTTATAGCAGTCGATCGACTCCCAACTATCAATGCTCGTTATAGTTCTCCACCTGATTAGTACAGGCAGTAATCTCTATTCATGGGGTGGATTATTTTTATATCTGAAATATAAAGTCGCCGTTTGCGATCGCAAAACCATTGCTTGCTACCGATTGAGAACCGCCATAACCAGTCCCAACAGGCAAGGGCAATCCCTGCACAAAAAAGCACCAATTTGACCGACAAATTCAGGCAAGTGCCGTATATTTGCAGGTAAATACAGGTAAAGTGCAGCCCCTGCAAATACCTGTAATCTCACTGATTTTATACTGCAAACCCCTGACTTTATACTGCAAATGCCTGACTTTAGCGCTCCACAACAATTAGCTATTTTTTAGCGTTTTTAACAAAAAGTGAATTGATTTAATAGTCAAGTTACAGTATCTAAGTTGAATTAAGTCAAGTTGAGCAAGTGCGAGAAAATTGGCAACACAGCAGCCGTTATGTCAGCCTTGGCAGCCGGGTGAAATGTTGTTGTCGGGCCCGCGCTTTGCAATCGGCTAAACTGTTATTGTCTGATAAAGCTTGAAACTGGGATAAAAATTTACCCCCTGACTCGGTTTACAGTAGTCGCTCGATTTAACGCAGTCGCTCGGTTTACCGTAGTCGCTCGACTCCTAGCTATCAATGGCGGTTATAATTCTCCACCTTATTAGTACAGGCAGTAATCTCTTGGCGTAAAGAGCGATCGTTAATATATTCCCACAAAAAAATAGTTCGCCGTGCCTGTCCCATACCTTACCGCTCTTATTGAGTCATTTGGGCTTCAGTAGCCACTCGCGAGTCGTTCCTTATTCCATATCAATAAGGTTTGAACTGTGGGTAAGCAGTATGCTCAATATTCATGGGGGTGCATTATTTTTTGTCTACACGAATTAGTCAGGGTTTGCGATCGCAAAAACATTGCTTGCTACTGACAGAGAACAGCCATAACCTGCCTCAACAAGCAAATGTACGCTCGACACAAAAAAGCAGTAAATTGACATGAAATTGCAGGCGGCAAGCCGGATATTTTCGGATAAAAACAGGTATGGTGCAGTCCCTGCCAATACCTGTATTCTCACGCTCTTTTGTACAGTAAACACCTAATTTTGTACAGCAAATGCCTGACTTTAGCTGACGCAAAAATTAGCTATTTTTTAGCGTTCTTAACAAAATCTGAATTGATTTAATAGTCAAGTTGCGGGATCTAAATTGAATTAAAAATCAAGTTTCCGAAGTGGGAGGAAAGTGGCAGGCAGCTAAAATTTCTCTTTGCGCTTTTGTAGGATAGCAGCCGTTATGCCAGCAATCAAGTTGAGGCTGGGGTGTCTGGTTTTTGCGCTCCGTTGAGGCTGAAAACGAGACCTTGATAATAAGGCAAAATGTTGTTGTCACACAAAGCTTGACAGTCGGGTAAAATGTTGTTGTGTGGCTAACTCTGACAATTAATCGGGTAAAATGTTATTGTCTAGCAGAGTTTGACAGTCGGGTAAAAATTTACCCCCCGACCACGAGAGTCCTTGGTTTTTTAGGGAGTGACGGCGATAGCTGGATGCACCGCAAGGTTTGCTAGAAGAAGGCGACGGTCAATCGGAGGCTGGCTGCAATTAAGTCTGAGACCTCAATATTAATTTATGGGGCAGGGGTAAAGACAAGAGCATCCCGTAGGTGTTGCCGACGATCGCTACCCCATAAGAGCGATGGCGATCGCAGGAGATATTGAGCCAACTATTGCTCCAAATATAATCACTCCCAGTTAAACTCCATACCTAAATATTCCTCTAGTTCCTGATTATACGGGTGGAAGAGTTCCACTAATTGTTGACGTAATTTATCAGAGATGAGAAAATACGAACCTGGATTGTAATTACGATACTCAGTCAGTTGATAGTCTGGCAAGTTCAAAAAACGATGAACTTGCTTCATTGTGGCTGATCGGTTGCTATAAAATTCTTCACTTTTGAGGATTAAAATCTGTTCTTTTGGAAAAACAGCCATCCATTTTTTTATAAAATAGTCCAGTGACAAAATACTAAAAAGGCTGGTAGGTCATACGGATGCAGTTTTACGCATAAGTTTCATACTGAGTGTGCTGGCGTTAACTTAAATTTATCCTCAAAGCTTTGCTAGGTAAGGTTTTAAGATTATTTACCTCTGCTTGCGCTTTTGAGCAACTTGCTCAACTGGGGGCCATTGGCTTGAAATCCCAGCCAGCTATGATGTAGGAGACCAGAAAACTAAAAATTTAGCACACTAAGCACGGAAGAGCCAAATAATCAGGTATTATTTCTCAGTGAGCGACGTAATGTAAGGTAGCTTTCAAGTTTTGGGTGTTCGCTCCCTCAAATATAAACTTATGTAACGATTTACCGCAACTTGCATAAAAACCTCACGGTGTTCCCAATAGATAGTTGAGGGCGTATTCAACCAACTATTTTCCGGGGTAACATGACTGAACTTAACATCGGGGCATTGACTGACAGCACAAGCTACACAGGTAGTGTTGATACTACAAATATCTTTGACCTTTACAAATTTAACATCAACAGTCCGGGCAGTTTCAAATTCGCGATCGACAGTTTGAACGGGAATGCCGACGTATTTCTGTTAAACTCTAGCGGCGCAACACTTTACAGTTCAACCAACCCGGGAACCAGTGCAGAAATAATTAGCGCTGACAGCCTAGTAGCCGGAGACTATACACTCAAAGTTTTGCCAATCAGCGGCGACATCAAATACACGCTGAATTTAGCACCAACTAGCACTCAAAAATCATCCGACGCAGACACCCTCATCGGTGCAACATCAGATTCTCCACTTCCTTCAAACAGCGCCGCAACTTCGGAAAAACCGACTGCAAGCAAAGATGTAATTACAGGGACTCCTGTTGATGACAAGACTGTGACCGCAGAAACAACATCAACAACTACCGACAAACCAGTTGTTACAGGCCCCCAAACAACTCTCACATCTGAACCGGAAAAACCTGTAGCAGCGACTGAATCCGCCGTAGAAACAACATCAACAACTACCGACAAACCAGTCACTACAGACTCCGAAACAACTCTCACATCTGAACCGGAAAAACCTGTAGCAGCGACTGAATCTGCGGTTGAAGCAACATCAACCCCTAGCGCTGAACTAGACAAACCAGTTGCTACAGACTCCGCAACAGCTCTCACATCTGAACCGGAAAAACCTGTAGCAGCGACTGAATCCGCCGCAGAAACAACATCAACAACTACCGGCAAACCAGTTGTTACAGGCTCCGAAACAACTCTCACATCGGAACCGGAAAAACCTGTAGCAGCGACTGAATCTGCGGTTCAAGTAACATCAACCACTACCGACGAACCAGACAAACC